>NZ_JBPQTP010000001.1:0-206699 GCF_051386395.1 Micromonospora sp. URMC 106 | reverse complement strand
CACCCCCCACGCACCGCAAGCCAACGCCGACCACCCCCCACCGCGGCGCGAGCCAAGCCGAAGAGGCAGGACCCGAGCCAGCACGCAGGAGAGCCTCAGACCCCGAGGTACCGCAGCACCGCGAGCACCCGCCGGCTGTAGCCCGCCGCCCGCGACAGCTCCAGCTTGTCGAAGATCGTGTTGATGTGCTTCTCCACCGCGCTCTGCGACACGTGCAGCCGCTCCGCGATCGTGGCGTTGGTGTGGCCCTGGGCCATGTGGTGCAGCACGTCCCGTTCGCGTGGCGTGAGCCGCGCCAGCGGGTCGGCCCGGTCGCTGCCGGCCAGGACCTGCCGCACCACCTCGGGGTCCAGCGCCGTCGCGCCCTCGGCCACCCGGTCCAGGGCGTCGAGGAAGTCGTCCACCTGGGCGACCCGGTCCTTGAGCACGTAGCCGACGCCCTCGGGACGGTCGGCGAGCAGCCGGGTGGCGTACCGCCTCTCGACGTACTGGGAGAGGACCAGGACGCCGGTGCCGGGCCAGCGCCGCCGGATCTCCAGGGCGGCCCGCAGCCCGTCGTCGGTGTGGGTGGGCGGCATCCGCACGTCGGTGACGACGACGTCGGGCCGGTGCCGGGCGACGGCGTCGACCAGCTCGTCGGCGGAGGGGACGGACGCGGCGACCTCGTGGCCCTCCTCGGCCAGCAGCCGGGCCAGGCCCTCCCGCAGCAGCGTGGAGTCCTCGGCGAGCACTATCCGCACGGCAGCTCCACCGACACGGTGGTGGGCCCGCCGGGCGGGCTGTCGACCCGCAGTCGCCCGTCGAGCGCGGCGACCCGGCGAGCCAGGCCGGACAGGCCCCGCCCGGCGGGGTCGGCCCCGCCGACGCCGTCGTCGTGCACTGTCATCCGGACGTGCCCCTCCCCGGAGTCGATCTCGACGGTGATCAGGGTAGCGGCGGCGTGCTTCGCCGCGTTGGTCAGTGCCTCGCAGGCGACGAAGTACAACACCGTCTCGACCTGCCGCTGCGGGCGTACTGGCAGGTCGCAGCGGACGCGGACCGGGACGGCGGAGCGCTGCGCGACCATCTCCAGCACCTGCCCGAGGTCGGCGTCGTCGAGCGCCGACGGGTACACCCGCCAGGCCACCTCGCGCAGCTCGGCGACGGCCTGCTGGGCGTCGGCGTGGGCCTGGGCGAGCAGCGCGGCGGTGCGCTCGGCGTCCCGGCTGCGGCGGGCCCGGCCGAGCAGCATGCCGAGGGCGACCAGCCGCTGCTGGAGGCCGTCGTGCAGGTCCCGTTCGATGCGCTGCCGCTCGGCGTCCACGGCGGCGATGACGCCGGCGCGGCTGGCGGCCAGCTCCCGGACCCGCTCCTCGAGCAGGGTACGGGCGTTCGGGCCGAGCAGGTGCCGGGCCAGCCGGACGTCCAACGCGGCCACGCTCACCACGGCCTGCACGTTGACCAGGAGCAGCGCCGCGCCGACGACGACCTGCAGCAGCGCGTCGGTCACGCCGAGGTCGCCGCGCAGCGTGGCGCGCACCACGATGGACGCCAGCACGACGCCGAAGGCCAGCACCCCGTACGCCAGCAGGCCGAGCGCCCCGGGCAGCAGCCGGGCGGCCAGGTAGCCGACCTGCCGCCGGGCAGCAGCCCCGGGCGGGAGCGCGACGCGGTGGAACCGGGCGAGCCGGTCCCGTTCCCAGCCGGTGAGCGTCGTGGCGTACCGCCGGACAGCGGTGCGGACGCGTCGGCGGGCCGGCGGCACGAGCGCGGCGCCGGCCACGGCGACGGCCGAGAGGACGAGGAACAGCGCCTCGACCGCGGCCGTGAGGATCCCGAGGGCGACGCCGACGGGGATCCGGGCGGGGCGCGGCGGGGCCAGCCGGGGTGCCGCCATCGGCTCAGCGCGCCCCGTCACGGTCCCACGGGGCGGGCTGCTGCCCGTCGGAGTAGGCGCTGCGGTAGATGGTGCCCCGGCCGCCCGGGTCGGGCGCGTGGGGCAGCGGGGAGGGTCCGGCGGCCGGGTCCGGCTCGACGGCCGCCGCCGCGCCCCGCCGGGCCCGGATCACACGGGAGACCACGAACCAGCCGACGGCCGCCACGCTGGCGAGGATGACGACGTTCTGCAGCACGCCGACGTACCCCTCGACCAGGTGCCAGTTGTCGCCGAGCAGGTAACCGGCCATCACGAAGGTGGTGTTCCAGATCAGGCTGCCGAGGGTCGTGTAGACCGCGAAGGTCAACACGGGCATCCGCTCCACGCCGGCCGGGATCGAGATCAGGCTGCGGAAGATCGGGATCATGCGGCCGAAGAAGACGGCCTTGACCCCGTGCCGCAGGAACCACTCCTCGGTGCGGTCCACGTCGCTGAGCTTGACCAGCGGCAGCCGCTCCGCGATGGCCCGGATCCGCTCCCGACCCAGCGCGGCGCCGATGTAGTACAGCGCGAGGGCGCCGAGCAGCGAACCGAGGGTGGTCCAGAAGATCGCGCTCACCACGCTCATCCGCCCCTGACCGGCGACGAAGCCGGCGAGCGGCAGGATCACCTCGCTGGGGATCGGCGGGAAGAGGTTCTCCAGGGCCACGGCCAGGCCCGCGCCGGGGCCGCCGAGCCGTTCGACCAGGCCGGTGACGTAGCCGACCAGGCCACCCTCGGGCGGCGCGGAATCCCCGGTGGCGGTTCCGGCGGCGAACAGGGCGTGCGCGGTACGAATCATGGTGCCCACGCTACGAACCCATCCTGAGAGCCCGCCATGGGGCCGGCCGCCCGGTCGCGTCGGGCGACCGCACCGGGCGGGGTGCGGAAAACCACAGGAGCCGCCGGACGGAATCCTAGTTGGCGGCCCGCGCCGCGACCGCACGGGCGGTCCGGCGGTGCGCGGCGGCCTCGTCGGGGCGGCCCAGCGCGGCGGCGAGGTCGGCGAGGTGGTGGGCGACCGGGCCGAGGGTGAGGATCCCGCTGCCGGCCCCGGCCAGCTCGTCGGCGGCGGGGGCGAGTTCGGCGTACGCCCACCGCATCGTCGCGTGGTCGCCGAGGGCGACGGCGGCGCGGGCGGCGAGGCAGACGCGGGCCTCGCGCAGCAGGTCGTGCGGCGAGTCCGGCAGGGCGTGCAGCGCGGCGGCGGCCTCGCCCCGATGGCCGGCGGAGAGCAGCACCACGGGGCGTGCCCAGGGCTCGTACGGTCCGAAGTCCCCGTCCGTCCCGTCGATGTTCCCCGGCCCGGCGGCTCCCCGCTCCCCCGCCGCGGGTGCCGGGCGCAGGGACAGCAGCGCGAGGGCGAGCAGGCCGTGTTCCATCCCGGGCATCCCGCTGCCGGTGAGGCTCGCGTGCGCGGCGCGGTACGCGGTCGCCGCCCCGGCCCGGTCCCCGCCGATGGCCAGCCGCAGGGCGGCGTACCACCGGGTGAAGACGTCCACCAGCGGCAGGTCGTACCGCTCGGCGAGGCGGTCGGCGGCGCGCGCGTGCGCGTCGGCGGCGGCGAGGTCGGCGAGCGCGCAGTGCGCCTGCATCAGCACGAGGTGGCCGAGGACCTCGAAGCTCACCAGCTCGTGCCGGGCGGCCAGGTCGACCAGTTCGGCGCCGATGCGGGCGCGCTCGCCGGCGAGGCCGGTCCGCCCGAAGGCGTGCAGGAAGCGGGCGTTGAGCGCGTGGGCGAGCAGCGCCGGGTCCGACAGCCGCCGGGCGATGGCCTCCGCCTCGCACGCCGCCCGGTGGCCGCGGTCGGTGGTGGTGCCGCGCAGTTCCAGGGCGAGGGTGCTCAGCAGCCGGCTGCGCCGTTCCGGCTCGTCGTCGCCGAGCGCGGCCAGCGTCCGCTCGGCGGCCCGGACGACCTGGCGGGACAGCCGCTCGTCGTCGTTGCGGGTCCAGATCGCCGGGACGTCGAACGCGGTCAGCACGCTCGTGGCCAGGACCGCATCGTCGAGCCCGACGGCCGTGGCGATCGCCGTCGAGCGGAGCCGCCGCGCCTCGTCGAGGTGGCCGGTGACGGCGAGCGCGCGGCCCAGCCCCATGGCCGCGTCCAACCGCCCGCGTACGTCGTCGTCGCCGGCACGGTCGTGCGCGGTGACCGCCTCCCGCCACAGGCGGGCCGCCTCGTGTGGGTGGAAGCGGCGCTCGGCCTGCTCGGCCGCCAGGCGGGTGTAGCGCGCGGCGCGGGGCGCGGTGGCCCGGCTCGCCGCGCGGGCGAAGTGGTGGGCGAGGGCGGCGACGTCGTGCGGGTACAGCCGCTCGATCGCGTCGCCGGCGGCGGCGTGCCAGCGGGCGCGGCGCGGCGCGGACAGGTCCCCGTAGAGGGTGTCCCGCATCAGGATGTGGGTGAACCGCAGCCGCCCGTCGGCGTCCCGCTCGCTGAGGAAGCCGGCCGCGAGGGCGCGGTCCAGGGCGTCGAGGACCTGCGCCGCGTCGCCGGCCAGCGCGGCCAGCACGTCCGGGTCGACGTCGCGGCCGAGCACCGCCGCCTGCCGCAGCACGGTCTGCGCCGCCTCGGGCAGCCGGGCCAGGCGGTGCCGGATCACGTCCCGCACGCCCGCCGGGACCTGCTCCAGCGCCGACGGGCCCGCCGCGGCCAGCAGCCGCGCCAGTTCCCGGACGAAGAACGGGTTCCCGCCGCTGCGCCGGTGGATCACGCGTACCACGGCGGCGTCCAGGTCCTGCCCGCTCACCGTGCGGGCCAGGTCGCCTGTCGCCTGCTCGGACAGGCCGCCGAGGTAGACCCGGACCGGCTCGGCGCGCGCCAGCCGGGCCAGGGCGGCGGTCAGCTCCGGGGTGATCTCGGCGGCGCGGTACGTCCCCACGACCAGCACCGGCCCGGTGACCGGCTCGGGCTCGCCGACCAGGGCGGTCAGCACGTCCAGGGTGTCGGCGTCGGCGCGGTGCAGGTCGTCGACGACCAGCAGCACCGGCCCCCGGCCGGCGGCCGCCGAGACCAGCGCGGTGACGGCCCGGTGCAGCCGGAACCGGGCCGCCGCCGGGTCCTCCCCCCGGTCGGCGTCGAGGGGCACCCGGCCGGTCGCCCGGCTCGCCGCGTCCGTGGGGTCCGGCTCCGGGTCGCGCGCCGGGGCGAGTGCCTCGGTGATCCGGGTCCACGGCCAGGCGGCCGGGGCGCCCTCGTACTCGGGGCTGTGGCCCCACGCCGGCGTCCAGCCGGCGGCGGCCAGGTCCCGGGTGAGCGCGTCGGCGAGCGCGGTCTTGCCCGCGCCGGCCTCCCCCGAGACCAGGGCCAGCGCGGGGGCGCCGCGCCGGGCGACCTGCCCGGCGGTCTGCCGCAGGCGGGTCAGTTCCTCGTCCCGGCCGACGAACGGGCGGCGCCCGCCCGACGGTGCCGCGCCGGGCCACGCGGGCGCGACGGCGCCGGCGGGCCCGGAGGCGCCAGCGGACCCGGCGGCGGGCCCGGGTGCGGCGGCGGACCCGGAGACGCGGGCGGGCGCGGGCGGAGCCGCCGGGATCAGCCCCGGCGCCTGGGCGAGGATGTCCGCCTCCAGTTGCCGCAGCCGGGGGCCCGGGTCGACGCCGAGTTCCGCCACCAGGGTGTCGCGGACCTGCCGCAGCGCGGCCAGTGCCTCGCCCTGTCGGCCCGACCGGTACAGGGCCGTCGCCAGCAACTGCCAAGCGTCCTCGCGCAGCGGGTGGCCGGCGGCGTGGGCTCGCAGCCCGGTGGCCGCGTCGGCGGCCCGGCCCAGGGCCAGCAGCGCCTCGGCCCGCCGTTCCACGGCCAGCAGCCGCAGCTCGTCGAGCCGGTTGATCTCCCCGCGGGCCCAGGGGTCGCCGGCGAACTCCGCGTAGGCGGGGCCGCGCCACAGCGCGAGCGCGTCGTCCAGGCAGGCCAGCGCGGGCTCGCCACGCCCGGCCGCCAGCAGCTCCCCCGCCTCGGCGACCGCCGCCTCGAACCGCCAGGCGTCCACCGCGTCGGGCTCGGCGCGCAGCGCGTACCCGGGCGGGGCGGTCACCAGCAGCCGGGCCGGCTGCCGGGGTGGCCGGCCGGGCTCCAGCGCCCGGCGCAGGTCGGCGACGAACGTCCGGATCGCTCCGACCGCGCCGTCCGAGGGCGCCTCCCACAGGTCGCCGACGAGCCGGTCGACCGGTACGACCCGACCTCGGGCGATGAGCAGGCGGGCCAGCACCGCCCGCTGGCGGGGGCCCTTCAGCGCGACGGGGCCGAGGGCGTTCGCCGCCTCCACCGGGCCCAGCACGCGGAAGCCCACCACGGGTGCCGCCGCCTGCCTGGTCATGGCACCAATCTAGGCATGCCCGGGCGGCCGTCCCGCGCGGCCGGGTGTCCGGGCGCGCGCTCACCCGTTGCTGACCGGTCGCTGATCACCCCCGGGCACGCTCGGTGGCGGATGGCGTGGCCCCGACAGGCACCGCCTCCGCCACCCGACCGGCACCGCAGAAAGGGCCACCATGAACCCGACGATCTCAGGATTCGACTACCGGCGCGTCACCGTCGCCGACGGCGTGACGCTCAACGTGGCCGTCGCCGGCACCGGCAGCCCGGTGGTGCTGCTGCACGGCTTCCCGCAGACCCACCTCATGTGGCGGCACGTCGCCGCCGACCTCGCCGCCGACCACACCGTGATCTGCCCGGACCTGCGCGGCTACGGCGACAGCGACAAGCCCGCCGACCCCGACGGGACGGCGTACGCGAAGCGCACCATGGCCGCCGACGTGGTCGCGCTCGCCCGCGCGCTGGGACACGACCGCTTCGCCCTGGCCGGGCACGACCGTGGCGCGCTGGTCGCCGTCCGCGCCGGTCTCGACCACCCGCGGGCGGTCACCCACCTCGCCGCGCTCGACGTGCTGCCCACCCTCGACATGTGGGAGGTCATGCGCGGCACCACCGCGGCCGTCGGCTTCCACCTCTACCTGATGGCCCAGCCGCCCGGCCTGCCCGAGCAGCTCATCGGCGCCAGTCCGGACGCCTTCTTCGGCCACTTCCTCGACGCCTGGACCCGGGACCCCGACGCCCTCCCCGCCGACGTGCGGGCCGCGTACCTGCGGGCGTCCCGGAAGGCGGTCACCTCGATCGTGGCCGACTACCGCGCGTCGGCCGGCATCGACGTCGCGCACGACCGGGCCGATCGCGCGGCCGGCAACACGCTGCGCATGCCGGTGACCGTGCTCCAGCAGGACTGGGGGTCGGCCCTGGGCTTCGACGCGGCCGGGCTGTGGCGGGCGTGGGCGCCGGACCTGGAGCACCACACCGTCACCTGCGGCCACTTCATGGCCGAGGAGGCGCCCGCCGAGGTCGTCAAGGCCCTGCGCGCCCTGCTGGGCAGGTAACCGGCGCGCCCGGACCCGCCGCCGGGCGGCAGCGCCCGGTCGTACGCCGGCCGGCGGGCTCCGGGCACGCGCGGCGGGGCGGCTGCCGCCGGCGGATCGGACTAGGGTGGCGCCCGTGACCCAGCGCACTCCGAGCGCGGGCGGACCGCCCGCCGACGCGCCGTCGATCCCGCACGGCGATTCCCGCGGCGGCGGGCCGGTGACCGGGCGGCTGGCCCAGCTCTGGCGGTATCCGGTGAAGTCGATGTTGGGCGAGCGGCTGCCCGCCGCCGACGTGGACACGGCGGGGGTGGCGGGCGACCGGCGGCTGGCCCTGCGCCACCGGGACACCGGGCGGGTGGCCAGCGCGAAGCACCCACGGCTCTGGCGCGACCTGCTCACTCTCCGCGCGGCCGGCGCCGCGCCCGGCCCGGTCCGCGTCACGCTGCCCGACGGACGCGAGGTGTCCAGCGTGGACGACGACGTCGACGGCGTGCTGTCCCGGGTGCTCGGTGCCCCGGTGACGCTGATCGACCGACCGCCCGCCGGGGCGACCCTGGACCGGGCGGACCCGGAGGCGGTGCTCGCCGACGGCCTCGCCGCCGAGGTGCCGGTGGTCGCCAACCCTCTCGGGGCGGCGGCGCCGGGCACCTTCTTCGACTTCGCCCCCGTGCACCTGGTCACCACGGCGACCCTGGCCCGGCTGGCCGCGGAGATGCCCGGCGGCACGCTCGACGCGGCCCGCTACCGGCCCAACCTCGTCGTCGAGGTCGACGCGGACGCCTTCGCGGAGAACGACTGGGTCGGCCGCGAGCTGCGGATCGGCCCGCAGCTCGTACTGCGGGTGCTCGCGCCCACGCCACGGTGCGCCGTGCCGACCCTGGCGCACGGGTCGCTGCCCCGGCAGAGCGACGCGCTGCGCGTCCCCGCCCGCCTCAACCGGGTCGCGCCGCTGCCGCAGCTCGGCCCGCAGCCGTGCGTGGGGGCGTACGCGCAGGTGGTGCGCGGCGGCCGGGTGGAGCAGGGGTCGGTGGTCGAGGTCGGCTGAGCGCGGCTCAGTCGTCGTCCTCCTCGTCGCCGCCCGACCCGGTGTCAACCCGGTCGAGCAGGGCGTCGAGGCGGGCCGCCGTGTCGGCCGAGAGCCGCTGCTCCTCCACCGCCTCGGCGAGACGCTCGCGCAGGTCCTCGACCCGCTTGGCCCGGTCCTTCGGCTTGCCGCGGTTCAGCTCGGCGAGCTTGTCCCGCAGCTGCTCGACCGTCTTCCGGTCGATCTCGCCCCGGGCCTGCGCCCGCACGAGCACCGCGGCGAACTCGGCGGCGAGCTGACGCAGGCCGATCGGGTCGGGGCGGGCGGTCACCGGCGGCGGGGCGGTGTTGCTGGCCGGCGGCGGGGCGGCCACCCAGGCGGCGACGACCTCCCGCAGCCGGGTCGCGGCCAGTTCCCGGACGCGGCGGCTGGTCTCCTCGCCGGCCAGCGAGACGTGGCCGGACCAGCCCTGCCACGGGTCGGGTCGGGACTCCACCAGCACGTACGGGTGGCTCACCGGCAGCTTCGGCCTCGGCGGCAGGTCGGCGACCGCGTCGAGGCGCACCGCGCCGGGGTCGAAGCCGAGCACCCCGTCGGTCTCGTACGCCCCGCCGTGGCCGCGCGCCGGCAGCGGCCCGTACAGCTCGGCGGTCTCGGCCGGGGTGACCAGCTGGAACCAGTTGACCAGCAGCAGACTCGCCGTGCGCCGCCCGGAGACCCACTCCATCGCGGCCCGGACGGTGGACATGTTGGCGTCGTGTCCGTTGACGATCAGCAGTCGGGGGAACCCGGCGGCCACGATCCCCTCGATGACGTCGGCGAGGTAGCCGACCGCGATCTCGGGTCGGATCGCGACGGTGCCGGGCCACGGCCGGGTCTGGCCGGGGCAGGCGGCGTACGGCACGGCCGGAAAGAGCACCCCGCGCGGACCTGCTGCCGGGTGCCCGCCGGCCGGGGTCGCGGCGCCGTCCGGGGTGCCGCCGGACGGCACCGCGCCGTCGCCGCCGGGGGCGCTCTCGGCGGCGAAGCCCTGGGCGAGGATCAGGTCGGTGCCGAGCGGCAGGTGCGGGCCGTGCCACTCGACCGCGCCCACCGGCAGCACCGCGAAGTCGGCCGCCTCGGCCACCGCCGCCAGCTCCCCGCCGGGGATGCGGGCGGCGGGGACCAGCCCGCCGCCGGCCGGCCAGGCCGCGCTCACGCCGTCCACCGCGCCGCCTCCCGGCTGGAGCGCCGGCCGCCCTCCAGCCGGCCGGAGAGCACCATCACCACGAAGATCAGGACCACCTGGAGCATGCCGTACGCGGCGGCGGTGCCGACCTCGAACGAGTACATCCTGTTGTTGATCTCCACGGAGATCGGGGCGGTCTCGGAGGTATAGATGAGCACCGAGGCGACGAACTCGCCGACGCCGTGTACGAAGGCGAGCAGCGCGCCCGCCACCACGCCGGGCAGCATCAGCCGCAGGGTGACCGTGCCGAACGCCCGCCACCACGACGCGCCCAGGTTGCGCGCGGCTTCCTCGAGCGACGGGTCGATCTGCGCCAGGGTGGCGGAGCTGGACCGGAACACCAGCGGCAGGAACCGCACGAAGTACGCCAGCGGCATGATCCAGAAGGTGCCGATCAGCACCTGGCCGAAGCTGAACGCGTTGCCGGTGCTGAACGCCGAGATCAGGTTGATCGCCACCACCGTGCCGGGCAGCGCCCAGGCCAGCATGACCGCCACGTCCAGCAGACCCCGGCCGCGGAAGTTCAGCCGCCGCACCGCGTACGCGATGAGCACGCCGACCACGACGCAGGCGACGGTCGCGATGAGGCTCATCTGCAGCGAGTTGAGGATCGGCTGGAACGCCGTCGGGTCGGAGAAGATCGTGACGAAGTTCTGCGTGGTGTACGCCGCGGGGATCACCTCGGTGGTCCAGGAACCGTCCTGGGAGAACGCCACCAGCGCGATGGTCGCCACCGGGGCGAGCAGCACGGCGGTGGCCAGCAGCGACGCGAGAAGGGCGAGCCACCTGCCGAACGGGTTGGTGATCTCGCGCCGGTGCGCGGCGACGCCCTTGGACTGGGAGCGGTAGCTGCGCCGCCCCTCGTACCAGCGCATGCCGAGCAGGAACAGCACCGAGACCACGCCGAGCACGGAGGCGTACGTGGAGGCCATCGGCAGGTCGCCGTTGGTGCGGTTGATGTAGATCTGCATCGTCATCGTCTGGTCCACCCCGAACAGCAGCGGGGCGGTGTACGAGGCCAGCGAGGTCATGAAGACCAGTAGCGAGGCGGAGACCAGCGCCGGGGTGAGCATCGGCAGCAGCACCGTGCGCCACACCCGGACCCGGCCGGCCCCCAGGTTGTACGCCGCCTCCTCCACCGACGGGTCCATCCCGCCGAGCGCGGCGGAGGCGGACAGGTAGAAGTACGGGTACATGGTGAAGGTGTGCACCACCAGCACCCCGGCGACGCCGCTGAACGGCAGCACCGGGTTCTCGGTGCCGAAGAGCTGCTGGAGCCCGCGTGGCAGGATGCCGGTCTCGCTGTAGAGCAGCTGGAACGAGATCGCCCCGATCAGCGGCGGCAGGGCCGCCGGCACCAGGATGATCGCCTCGATCAGCCGGCGGCCGGGGAACGAGAACCGCTTGAGCAGGAAGGCCATCGCCACGCCGACGATGCCGCAGAGCAGCACGCTGGCCGCGGAGATGACCAGCGAGGTGACCAGGGACGAGCGGGCCACCCCGTCGCCGGTGAGGAAGTTGCCGTAGTTCTCCACCCCGTCCACGCCGACGCTCTCGGCGAAGGTGGCGAACATCGGCTGCACCACGTACCCGAAGAGGATCAGGGCGAGCGGGAAGACCAGGACGTACGGGAACCAGCGGGAGCCGGTGCCGCCGGCGAACCGGTCGGCGAGGCGGCGGCGCGGGGCGCGGGGCGGGGTCGGTTCCTGGGTGACCGGGGCGACGGTGGCCGGGCTGGGGGTGGCGGGGATGGTGCTCACGGCCGCACCACCCACATCCGCTCGCGGTTCAGCCGCAGTCCGACCTGGTCGCCGACGGCGACCCCGGCCGGCACGTCGATCGCGGCGACCTGCACCGGCTCGCCGGCCACGTCGACCACGAGGTTGGTGGCCATGCCGGTGAACTCCACCTCGGTGATCCGGCCGGGCAGCGCGCCCGCGTCGGTGGTGGAGGTCAGGCCGATGTGCTCGGGGCGGACCGACACCAGCGCGGTGTCCCCCTGGCGCAGGCCGTGCCCCGTCGGGGCGGGGACGACGATCTCGCCGCCGGCGGGCAGCCCCACGGTGACGGCCTGCCCGGCGGCGGTGACCACCGGCAGGGAGAGCACGTTGCTGCGGCCGATGAAGCGGGCCACGAAGCTGGTCGCCGGGCGGTGGTAGATCTCCTGCGGGGCGCCGATCTGCTGCACCCGGCCGGACTGCATGACCGCGATCCGGTCCGACATGGCCATCGCCTCGGCCTGGTCGTGGGTGACGTAGATGGAGGTGGTGCCGGCCTCGCGCTGGATGCGGCGGATCTCCACCCGGGTCTCCTCGCGCAGCTTGGCGTCGAGGTTGGACAGCGGCTCGTCGAGCAGCAGCGTGCGCGGCCGGATCACCAGGGCCCGGGCCAGGGCGACCCGCTGCTGCTGGCCGCCGGAGAGCTCGTCGATGCGACGGTCGCCGTAGCCGGCGAGGTGCACCTGCCCGAGCGCCTCCTCGACCCGGCGCCTCGACTCGGCCCGGCCGACCTTGCGGATCTTGAGCCCGTACGCGACGTTCTGCGCGACGCTCATGTGCGGGAAGAGCGCGTAGTTCTGGAACACCATGCCGGTGTCGCGCTTGTTCGGCGGCCGGCGGGTGACGTCCTCGGCACCGAACCGGATCCGGCCGGAGGTGGGGAAGTAGAACCCGGCCACCATGCGCAGGGTCGTGGTCTTGCCGCAGCCGCTCGGGCCGAGCAGCGTGAAGAACTCCCCGGCGGCGATGGTGATGTCGACGTCGTCCACGGCCGCGGTGTCGCCGCCGCGCGCGAA
Organism: Micromonospora sp. URMC 106; assembly: GCF_051386395.1. Lineage (NCBI taxonomy): Bacteria > Bacillati > Actinomycetota > Actinomycetes > Micromonosporales > Micromonosporaceae > Micromonospora > Micromonospora sp. URMC 106. Next base: position 194,413 of record NZ_JBPQTP010000001.1, on the reverse strand, counting down.
GCGCTTGCTCACCGACTCCAGCGTGACATCGATCATAAGGTCCTCTCCTTCGTGCGGTACCGGACCTGGTCGGTCGTGGGATGGGGGGCGGAGGCGAAGGGCACCTTCCGACGCCTCCGGGTGGAGAAAAGCTGCCCTCTCACACCGTCCCGGCGCCCCGCGGGCGGGCGTCCGGGGGCGGAACGGGCCCGCCCGCGGACGCCCGGGCGGTCAGCCCTTGTTCTTGATCTGGCTGTTCCAGTGGTTGATCCACTCGGTCTCGTTCTTGCCGATGACGTTCCAGTCGACGTCGAGCGGCTTGAGCTGGAGCTGGGCCAGCCACTCGGGCTTCTCGGCGATGTCCACGGCCGGGATCTGGTAGTAGTCCTTGGCCAGGTCGGCGCGGAGCTTGTCGTCGAAGAGGAACTCGATGAACTTCTGCGCGCCCGCGCTGTTGCCGCCCTTGACCGCGGCGAGGCCGTCGACCAGCACCGGGGCGCCGGAGGCCGGCATGACGTAGCCGAACGGCATGTTCGACTGGTTGGCCTGCAACAGGATGTCCTGCAGGTTCCAGGCGCTGAGCAGGCCCTGCTGGCGGGACAGCTTGAGGTAGAGGTCGGTCGGGTTGGCCGCGTACGCGCCGGTGTTGGCGTCCAGCTTCTTCAGCCAGTCGTAGCCGGGCTGCGGGTTGCTGCCGTCCGCGGACTGGCGCACGATCATCGCGGCGTAGATCGACCGCATGGTGCCGGACGCGGCCACGTCCCGGATGACGATCTTGTCCTTCCACTCCGGCTTGAGCAGGTCGTCCCAGTCCTTCGGGGCCTGTTCCGGGGTGAGCGCCTTGTTGTTGTACATGATCACCTCGGGCAGCAGGATCTCCCCGAACCAGCGACCCTCGGCGTCCTTGTACTTCGCGTCCATCTTGCCGGCGAACGTCGGCTGCCAGGCCGCCAGCAGGTCCTCGGACGCGCCGGACGCGAGGCCCTGCTGGGTGCCGCCCCACCAGACGTCGGCCTGCGGGTTGGCCTTCTCGGCCCGGACCCGCTCCAGGATCTCCTGGGCGCCCAGGTTGAGGATCTCGACCTTGCCCTTGTACTCGGGGTACTTGGCGGTGAACTGGTCCACCACGTAGGTGGAGACCTTCTTGTCGCGGGCGGTGTAGATGGTCAGCTTCTCGGCGCTCGCGCCGCCGGCCGCGTCGTCACCGCCGCCGCCGCAGGCGGTGCCGGCGGCGAGCACTGTGGCGAGCGCGCCGGCGAGGAGAAGGCGACGTCTCATGGGGTACCTCCGAGGGGTTAGGGGAAGGGTGCGTGGTGCGGGGTGTGTGGTCAGGGGGTCGGCAGGAGGGTGGGCAGGCCGGCAGCGGCCGCGGAGAGGGCGTAGCTGACGGCGCCGTGCAGCACCGCCCGGTCGCCCAGCACCGCCCGGCGAACCTCCGTGGCGCTCGGCGCGGCGGCGCCGACCAGGGCCTGGAGCCGGTCGACGGCGGCGTCGTCGAGCTGGGCGGCGGCGCCGCTGAGCAGCACCCGCCCGGGGTCGACGACGCAGACACAGGAGACGATCAGCCGCGACCAGGCCACGAGCACCTCGTCGAGGTACGCGGCGGCCCGCTGGTCGGTGGCGGCCAGTTCCACCAGGGCCGCGACGGGCGAGTCGGGGCGCCGGCCGGGGGCCAGCGCCACCACCCGCTCGGCGATGGCGTTCTCCGACCAGCGGGCCTCGAACGGGCCGATCCCGTCGTGGCCCCGGTCGGCCGGGTCCAGCGGCAGGAAGCCGACCTCCCCGGCGGCCCCGCCGGCGCCCCGGCGGACCTGCCCGTCGAGCACCAGGCCGGCGCCGATGCCGTCGGCGACGTGCAGCAGCAGCAGGTCGGCGACGTCGCTGCCGGCGCCGGCCGCGTGCTCGCCGGCGGCCATCAGGTTCACGTCGTTGTCCACCACCACCGGCACCCCGAGCCGGCGCTGCACCGACTCCCCCACCGGCCGCCCCTCCACGAGGCCGACCGAGGGGGCCAGGCGGACGGCGCCGCCGGTGGATATGCCGGGCGCGGCGATGGCGACCCCGCGCAGCGCCGGCAGGCCGTCGCCGGCGAGCTCGGGCACCGAACGGCAGATGGTGTCGACGATGTCGCCGGCGAGCCGCACCGCGCGGTGGGCGATCACGGCCCCGTCGCTGTCGGCGATCTCGCAGCTGATCCGGGACGGCTCCAGCGACACCGCGGCGACCAGCTCGGCCCGGGGGTTGAACTCCAGCATCGCCCGCGGACGGCCGGCGCGGGACGCGCCGGGGCCACGCTCGATGAGGTAGCCCTCGGCGATCAGCTCACGCACGAGCGGGGTGAGCGTGGCGGGGCTCAGCCCGGTGAGCTCGGTCAGCTCGGCGCGGGAGAGCACCCGCACCTGGCGGGCGGTGGAGATCACGGAAAGCCGCTTGATCTCCTTCGACCGCTCCCGGCTCACAGGGCTCGTCGGTGGCGTCACCACGTCAGTCACACTTCCTTCCTACGGCGAACGAACTATTGAGTCAAGTAACGAAATCGTCTCGTTACCTCACGGCCACCTTCATAAGCAGCAGAAACGCGTGGTCGAGGAGGTCACCGGGGGCCGGGCAGGCGTGCTGCCGGTCGGCGGCGTGGAGTCGGATCGCCTCTCGTTTGTTTCTTTCGCAAATAAAGAAAGACCTTGCAAAGCATTGACGGGCCGCCGCGCCGGTCCCTAGCGTCACCGGGCGAAGGCCTTCCAGTGTGTACGGATCTCCGTTCCGCTGCGTACCCCCTGGTGCCGTGGCGCCCGCGCGCCCCGCGCCCCACCGCCGCCGTCTTTCGTCCGACCCACGGCCCCACGCCGACGCCGCCGCGCGTCCGTCGTCGGTGGCCGCTGCGCGGACCTCGCGTGTCGCGAAAGGATCTGCATGCGACTCAAGGCGTTCCTGCTACCCACGGCGCTCGCCCTGGCCCTGTCCGGGACACCGGCCGCCGCCCTGGCCACCCCCGCCGACGCCCGACCGACCGACACCGTCGACCTGGACGTCCTCTTCGTCAGCGCCCACCCCGACGACGAGGCCGGCAGCCTCGCCACCCTCGGCCAGTGGAAGGAGAGGCACGGCGCCAAGGCCGGCGTCGTCACCATCACCCGCGGCGAGGGCGGCGGCAACGCCGTCGGCCTCGAGGAGGGCCCCCCGCTCGGCATCATCCGCGAGCGCGAGGAGCGCACCGCGATCGGCCGGGCCGGGGTGGAGAACCTCTACAACCTCGACCGCGTCGACTTCTGGTACACCGCCTCCGCGCCGCTGTCGGAGCGGATCTGGGGCCACGACGACACCCTCGCCCAGATCGTCCGGGTGATCCGGCAGACCCGGCCCGAGATCGTCATGACGATGAACCCGTCGCCGACCCCCGGCAACCACGGCAACCACCAGCAGGCCGCCCGGTTCGCCGCCGAGGCGTTCCACGCCGCCGCCGACCCGGCCGCCTTCCCCGAGCAGCTCACCGGGGAGGGCCTCAAGCCGTTCCGGGCGGCGAAGTTCCTGCGTACCGGCGGAACCGGCAGCTCGGCCGCCGGGCCGCGGTGCGCGGCCAGCTTCGTGCCGACCGTCCCGACCGACCAGGTGTTCGGCGTCTGGGAGGGCGCTCCGAGCGCCGGCGGCAAGACCTGGGCCGAAATCGAGGTCGACGCCCGCCGGGACTACGTCACCCAGGGCTGGGCCGGCACCGCCGCCGCCCCCACCGACCCGGCGAAGATCCGCTGCGACTTCTACACCCTGGTCGACAGCCGCGTCCCGTACGACCCGGCGGACACCTCCCCCGAGGCGATCCTGCGCGGGTCGGTGCTGCCCGCGGCGGCCGGCGGGCTGCCCCGGGGCACGGAGCTCTACCTGACCGCCGACCGGTTCGACCTCGCCCCCGGCGAGACCGTCGACGTCACCGCGCACGTACGGGCCCCGCGAGACCGGGCGCTCACCGCGCCGCGAGTGTCGCTGCGGCTGCCGCAGGGCTGGACCGCCACCGGCTCCGGCGCGCTCCGGGGCGCCGTCCCCGCCGGCCGGGAGCGGACCGTCGCCTTCACCGTGACCGTCCCCGCCGACGCCGACACCAACCAGCAGCACCTCGTCGGCGCGAACCTGACCACCGGCCAGGGCGCCGGCCGCACCGACCGCGCCGTCCGGGTCGTCGCCGACGTGCGCGGCACGCTGGAGCCGCTGCCCGAGGTCGGGCTGTTCCGCGACTGGGCCGGCGACAGCGGCTACCCGCAGCTGGACACCCTGATCAAGCCGGTGCTCACCGTCGGCTCCGGCAAGAGCCGCACGGTCCGGGTCGACCTGCGCAACCACGGCGAGGCCAGCCAGAGCGGCACGGTGACCCTCGGCCTGCCGGCCGGCTTCACCGCCGACGCGGCGACGAAGAGCTACGCCGGCCTGGCGCCGGGCGCGACGGGGGCGGTCACCTTCACCGTCACCAACACCGACCCGACCCTGCCGACCGCCAACGAGGGCGGCGTCGACGGCGACTACGGCATCACGATCACCACCACCAGCGCCGCCGGCAGCACGGTCGAGACCGGCGCCCTCGAGATCGTGCCGACCAGCGAGGTGCCGCACGCCGGGCACGATCACGCCGTCGACGGGGTGGCCACGCCCGGCGAGTACCCGGGCGCGGAACTGGACCTGTCCCGGATCTGGGAGGGGCAGGCCACCACCCCGCAGGACGCCTCTGCCACCGGCCGGATCGCCTGGACCGAGGACGCGCTGAAGGTCCTCGTGCGGGTCACCGACGACGTGCTCGGCAAGAAGGTGGTGCCGCAGGACTGCAAGCGGCAGCGCCGCACCGACAGCGTCGAGATCATCGTCGACCCCAGGGGGAACTCGACGGACACCTCCACCGTGTTCAAGGCCGGCATCTTCCCCGTCACCGACGACCCGGCGGGCGGCGACCCGCCGTGCTGGCAGCGCGACGCCGACAACCGGCAGGGGCCCGGCGCCACCACCGCGCCGGGAATGACCGTGGTCAGCAAGGTCACCGCGCCGTACGCCGGCTACACGATCGAGGCGAGCATCCCGTTCGCGGTCCTGCCCGACGCGGTCGACCCGGCCCGGATGGGCTTCAACGTGCTGGTCTACGACTCGGACACCCAGGACCTGACGTCCCAGTCCCGGCTGGGCTGGTCCACCTTCACCGGCGTCCGCGCCGACCCGTACCGGTACGGTCTGGTGACCCTGCCCGGCCTCACCCCCGCCGCGCGGCAGCCCAGTGCCCCGGTCTTCCCGGACACGGCCGCCCGCAGCGTGCACAGCCCGCAGACGATCGCGCAGTCGGCGGTGGACGGCGTCGCGCCGGCCGCCGTGGCCCGGCTGCCCGAGCGGGCGCTGCGGCTGACCGCCCAGCGCCGGGTGGCCGGCGGGGTGGAGGTGACCGTCCGGGCCGACCGCACCGGCACGGCGTACCTGCACGCCTGGGACGGCGACCGCTCGCTCGGTGAGCGGACGGTGCGACTGAACTCCGGCCGGCCGGTGACCGTCCTGGTCCCGGTCACCGGCGGCACGCCCACCGCCGTCCTGGCCGCCTTCGAGGCCGGCGGCGCCGCGCTCGCCCGCCACGTTCCGCTGACCTGACCGCGGTCGGCCCCGGTCGCCCGGTCCGGGCCGGCCGGGGCCGGCGCGCGGGCGCCCCGACCGACACGGCCGCGCGGCTCGTACCCACGGGCCGCGCGGCCTACAGCATGTTGCGCCACAACAGGGCCAGGCCGAAGACCGCCCCGAACGCGACGACCACCGCCCTCAGCAGACCGCCGGGGAGCCTGCGCAGCAGCCGCGCACCGGCGTACCCACCGACGACGGTCGCCGGGACCAGGATCGCCACCCCCGCCCAGTTGACCACGCCGAAGATCAGGTAGAGCACGACCGCCGTGAACGAGATGACGGCCGACAGCAGGTTCTTCAGGGCGACCGTCCTGGTGAGCGGTTCGTGCTGGAGGAGAGCCAGGGTGGCGACCAGGACGATGCCGAACCCGGCGCCGACGTAGCCGCCGTAGACCCCGCCCAGGGCGACGAACGCCTGCAGCGTCGCCGGATGCCCCCGCCCGTGCCGCAGCGCGGACCGCCTGACCATCTCGTTCAGGCGGCCCTGCAGACCGAGGACGGCGGAGGCGGCGAGCACCAGGAACGGGACGATCACGTCGAAGACGCCGCTGGGTGTCACCAGCAGCAGCACCGACCCGGCGACCCCGCCGAGCACGGCGGCGGGCAGGACACGCCCGATGTCTCCCCGCGACGGCAGGTCCCGGTAGCCCCCCGCGACGCTGGCCACGTTCCCGGGGAACACGGCGACCGTGCTGGTCAGCTTCGCGGTCAGCGGCGGTATACCGACGCCGATCAGCGCCGACAGGGCGATCAGGGAACCGCCGCCCGCGACCGCGTTGAAGGCGCCCGTGACGACACCGGCGGCGACGAGCAGCGTTGCCTGGATGGGATCCATCGAGTCCCAGGCTAGTGGCGGTGGCGGCCGGCCGGGCCGGTGTCCGCCGGCCGCCCGGCGCGCCACGGCGAGGGCGAGGGCGCGTCGCCGCCCGGCGGCGACGCGCAGGCGAGGACGGCCCGGTCACGGCCCGGGCGGACACCGGCGGCGGACGGCGGGCAGCGGGCAGCCGGCGGCGAAGTTCACCTCTTCCGGGTGAGGCGCAAGCCGCGTTTTCCGGGAATGGTGGCCCTGAGGAGGGGTCGCGATGGCGGATGCCACCCAGGATTTCTTCCGCAGCCTCGCGCGGCGGGGCCACGACCGTCGCCTGACGGCGATCGACGAGGGCAGTGTCCGCTTCGACATCGACCGGGGCGGCCAGGTCGACCACTGGCTGGTCGCCATCGAGAAGGGCGACATCACGGTGACGCAGCAGGCGACGGGCGGTGACGCGGTGGTCCGGGCGGACCGGGCGGTGTTCGACCGGATCGCCAGCGGGGAGGCGTACTTCCTGACCACCGTCCTGCGCGGTGAGGCGGCCGTGGAGGGCCACCCCCGGTTGTTCGCCACGGTCCGGCGCCTGTTCCCGCCGCCGCCCGCAGCCGGGACGATGCGCAGCCGAGGAGGTGACGATGGCTGAGAACCAGGTGGGGATCCTGGACGGCACGACCTTCATGGTCTGCGATCGCGCGGGGGACATCGTCCCGTCGCCCGACACGCCGCTCGGCCTGTTCGCCCACGACACCCGCCTGCTGTCGAAATGGGTGCTGACGGTCAACGGGGAGCGACTGAGCACCCTCTCCATCGACGACCTCCACTACTTCGAGAACCGGTTCTTCCTGATCCCCGGGCGTCAGGACGTCTACGTCAACAGCACCCTGGGGGTGCGTCGGATGCACAGCCTGGACAGCGGCCTGCACGAAGATTTGACCGTCATCAACTACGCCAACGAACCGGTCGACGTGACCCTCAGGGTCGAGGCGGACGCGGACTTCGCGGACCTCTTCGAGGTCAAGGACGCGGAGGCCAGGAAGAAGGGCCGGCACTACCGGCGGGTCGAAGACGGGCGCCTCGTCCTCGGATACGAACGGGAGCGGTTCCGACGGGAGACGTTCATCTCCGCGTCGGTGCCGGCCACGTGGGACGACGACGGCCTGACGCTCGAGGTCCACCTCGAACCCCACAGCCGTTGGACCGCCAGGCTCAGTGCCCTGCCGGACCTGCCGATGCCCCGCGGGTTGGAGCGGCTCTCGATCCCCGGGCGGGCAGCCGGCAAGGGCAGGGACAAGGAGCGGGACCTGCTGGAATGGCTGGACCGCGCGCCGCGCCTGGAATCCGGGTGGGGGCCGCTGAGCGGCACGTACCGGCAGAGCCTGATCGACCTGGCCGCGCTGCGCTTCAGTCCCTTCCTCGCCGAGGACAAGAGGGTCCCCGCCGCCGGCCTGCCCTGGTTCATGGCCATGTTCGGTCGGGACAGCATCTTCACCAGCCTGCAGGCGTTGCCGTTCACGCCCGAACTCGCCGCCACCACCCTCCGGGTGCTCGCGCTCCGGCAGGGCAGCCGCGTCGACGACTTCCGGGAGGAGCAGCCCGGCCGGATCCTGCACGAGATGCGGTACGGCGAGATGAGCATCTTCGAGGAGACCCCGCACACGCCCTACTTCGGCAGCGCCGACGCCACTCCCCTGTTCCTCGTGCTCCTCGACGAGTACGAGCGGTGGACCGGCGACGCCGACCTGGTGCGGTCGGTCGAGCAGGAGGCCCGCGCGGCGATCGACTGGATCAACGACTACGCCGACCTGACCGGCATGGGCTACATCTCCTACGAGCGGCGGAACACCAGGAACGGTCTGGAGAACCAGTGCTGGAAGGACTCGTGGGACGGCATCTCGTACCGCGACGGCCGGCTGCCGGGCTTCCCCCGCGCGACCTGCGAGTTGCAGGGGTACGCGTACGACGCGAAGGTGCGCACCGCGCGGCTGGCCCGCACCTTCTGGAACGACCCGCAGTACGCGGACCGGCTGGAGCGGGAGGCCGCGGACCTCAAGCAGCGCTTCAACCGCGACTTCTGGGTGGCGGACGGCGAATACATGGCGCTCGCCCTCGACGGCGACGGCCGCCAGGTGGACGCCCTGTCCTCCAACATCGGCCACCTGCTCTGGAGTGGCATCGTCGAAGAGCCGAAGGCGGACGCCGTGGTGCGGCACCTGATGTCGCCCGCCCTGTTCAGCGGCTGGGGCGTCCGCACGCTGGCGGAGGGGCAGGCCCGCTACAACCCCATCGGCTACCACGTGGGGACCGTCTGGCCGTTCGACAACTCCTTCATCGCCTGGGGGCTGCGGCGCTACGGGTACGCCGACGAGGCGGCACGGATCGCCGCCGGCATCCTGGACGCCGCCGTCTTCTACGACGGCCGGCTGCCCGAGGCGTTCTCCGGATCCAGCCGCGCCGACACCCGGTACCCGGTCAACTATCCCACCGCCTGCAGCCCGCAGGCGTGGTCCGCCGGAGCCACCCTGCTCCTGCTGCGGACAATGCTCGGGCTCAAGCCGGTAGGCGAAGACCTCGTCGTCAGGCCCGCCCTTCCCGCTAACCTCGAGTTCGTGGCGTTGCACGGCATCCCCGGACGGTGGGGGCGGTTCGACGCCTACGGCCGGGGGCCGGGCGCCACGGGCAGGCGGGGCTACCACCCGGCACCGGAACAGCTCTCCGCCCTGTGACGGGAGGAACGATGCGGGAGATCGACCCGGCGCGCACCGCGGTGGTCGGCGTCCACTGGCAGCACGAGGTCGTCAGCCCCGACGGACTGTTCGGCCCGTTCTTCGCCGAGCAGGTCGCCCGACACCGCGTCGCCGCGCACGCCGCGCAGGTCGCCGCGGCGGTACGAGCGAGCGGCGGACTGGTCGTCTACACGAGGGTCGCCCACCGGCCCGGCTACCCCGAGCTGATCCCCAACACCCCCAGCTTCGCGATGATCCCCGAGCGGCAGGCATTCCTGGAGGGTACGCCGAAGGCCCGCATCATCGACGAGGTCGCGCCGCAGGCGGGCGACGTCGTCGTCACCCACGTGCGGCTCACCGGCTTCTTCGGTACCGAACTCGACACGGTGCTGCGGCGCAGACAGGTCGAGACGGTCCTCTTCACCGGCGTCGCCACCAACCTCTCCGTCGCGGGAACGGCCTTCGAGGCGGTCAACCACGGATACCGGCCGGTGATCGTCTCCGACGCCTGCACCGCCGCGACCGACGAGGCCCACCGGGCCAGCCTGGAGACGTGGCGCCAGCTCGGCGAGGTGGTCACCACCGCCGAGGTGGTCGAGCGGCTGTCCGGCTGAGCCGCCCGCGATCCGAACCCCGGGGCGGGCCGGTTCCGCGTCCGCCCGAACCGTTGGTGCCGTATCAACCCCCGCGCGGCCAGTCAGGGCAGTTCTGATTGTGTCGAGGTGCGAACAGAAGCGAACGTTGCCTGACGCGACACCAGCGCGCGAACCGTCCCGATCAAACTGGACGGTCGACGTGCGAATCGGATCGATCCGCACGTCGGGTAGCCGGGCCGGCTGGTGGAGCAACACCGGGCGTTCGAGTTGACGCCGTCAAAGCGCGGGCGCCGGTGTTGACGGCCGCATCGAGCACGGGACGGACACGGCTGTCCCAAGGGACTACGACCATGCCCTTGGCGATTGCCGGAGCCCTCAGCGTGGCCCGCGGCGTGCCGATCCGCTCCACTCGGGTCGACAGAAGTTCCATCGCATCGCCCTGCGTGAGATCAGGAGGCGATGGCCATACAGTGGCGGGAATGCAGAAGGCCAAAAACCATCTAACACCTCGGTGACTCGTCGGAGGTCGACAATGCAGATCTACTACCTCGAAATCGTGACCAGGGATGTCGACGTGGTGTGTGCCACCTACGCGGCAGCGAACGGGGTGCGGTTCGGCGAGCCGGACTCCGGGCTCGGCAACGCACGGACGGCCGAGATGCCGGGAGGCGGGCTGGTGGGGGTACGGGCGCCGTTGCGGGATACCGAAGAGCCGGTGGTGCGGCCCTACTGGCTGGTAGATGACATCAAGGCGGCCGTCGCAGCGGTGGTGGAGGCCGGCGGCGAGATAGCCGTGGAGCCGCTGGAGATCCCCGGCCGTGGCACCTTCGCCATCTACGTCCAGGGCGGCAACGACCACGGCCTCTGGCAGCGGTAGGCCGCCAGCCGGGACACGCCTGCCATGGGCCACCTGAGAGCCCGTTGAAGAACCGGTTCCGGTGCGGCGGACGCCGTGTGGATCGCCGATGTGAGCCCGGGGCGGCGTGTCGGGCGGACATCGCGATCGCTTTTCATCGCGGCGGTTATCTGCTGCCCACCGGTCCCCCGCGCGGCCGATCGTCGCCCGCCCGCTCCACCCCGGCATCGCGTGGCCGGCTCGCCCGGTCGCACCCCTGACGAAGGTGGGTAAGTCCCCCTGCCGTTCGGGCGCGGTGCGAGCCCCTCCCGGTCCCTACCGTCGACGCGTCACGACGGATTCCCCCGGGAGGCAGCATGATCACACCAACGGCACGCTCCGGCTCGCCGGCGTCGACCGCACGGGCGGGTGGTCGCCTTGCGTAGCGGCGGCCGGGCACTGCTCGTACTCCTGACGCTGCTGGCCACGCTGCTGGCCGGCGGCCCGGTCGCGGCCCAGGCGCCGGCGCCGGCGCTGGCGTTGACGCTGCCAGCGCCGACGGGCCGCTACCCGGTCGGCACCACCTGGCTGCACCTGACCGACGACGCGCGGCCCGACCCGTGGCGGCCCGAGCTGCGCCGGGAGCTGATGGTGTCGCTCTGGTATCCGGCGGTGGCCTCGCCCGGCACGCCGGCGCCCTACACCACGGCGGCGGTCTCCGCGCGGATCATCGCCGCCGAGGGCCTGCCCCTCCCGCCTGACCTGTTGACCACCGTACGCACCAACGCCCGCCGCGACGTGCCGGTCCGGCCGACCGCCCGAGGCTGGCCGCTGGTGGTGCTCTCCCCCGGCTTCAGTCTCAGCCGGGAGTCCGTGACCGGGCTGGCCGAGGAGCTGGCCAGCCGCGGGTACGTGGTGGCGGGCGTGGACCACCCCCACGAGGCGCGGGGCGTCGAGTTCCCGGACGGCCGGGTCGCCGACTGCCTCGCCTGCGAGGCGACCGGGCCGGACCGGATGCCCCGCGTGGTCGAGGGGCGGGCGGCCGACGTGTCGTTCCTGCTGGACCGGCTGACCGGGCCACGTCCGGTGTGGCGCGGCGCCCGCTTCGTCGACCCGGCCCGGATCGGCTTGGTCGGGCACTCCATCGGCGGCGCCAGTGCCGCCCAGACGCTGCGCACCGACCCGCGGGTCGACGCCGGGGTCAACCTGGACGGCACCCACTTCGTCCCGGTCCCGGCCGGCTCGGTGGCCAAGCCGTTCCTGCTGGTCGGCTCCGAGCGGCCGGCGGACGCGAGCTGGCTGCGCGACTGGCCCGGCCTGGCCGGCTGGAAGCGGTGGCTCACGGTCACCGGCAGCGGTCACCTCTCCTTCACGGACCGGCCGGTGCTGGGCGCCCAGCTCGGCATGGACCCGGGCGCCATCCCGGGCGACCGGCAGTTGCTGATCACCCGCGCGTACGTCGCGGCGTTCCTCGACACGCACCTGCGCGGGCGACCGCAGCCCCTTCTCGACGGGCCGGCCCCGGCCTATCCCGAGGTGCGCTTCCAGCACGGGGCACCGGCGCCGGTCGCGGCGGGCTGACCGGGCGCGCGACGCCCTGACCCGTGGCGGCCGGAAGATCCGCAGCCCGGCACCACGCCCCCCGGCGGCCGAGTCCCGGCAGCCGGAGGACCGGGTGCCGAGCGCTCCCCGGCCACCGGGAACGATCGGTCCCCACCCGCTTGGAAGCGGGTGGGGACCGATCGCCGTGGTGGTCAGCGCCCCTGCTGCCGGGCGCCGTCCCGTCGCCGTCGACCCGCAATTGTGGGCGCGGGCCGCCGCCAGGCCCGCCACGTCAAGCCGCCGCTGATCCTCCGCCCTCAGGCGGCCCGACAAATGCGGTTGGCCCATGTGGACCCGGGTCGCTAACGTCAGGGGGCACCTCCCGGTGCGCAGGCAACGGCTACTTCCGCTTCCCACGGGGAGACGCGGGTTCGAATCCCGCCGCCGATGACACGGTGTCGACCAGTGGCCCAGGTCGCCTTGGCCCGCAAGGGCCGGTCTCCGTTGCCGCTCCTGTTCTCGGGAGGCGCGCGCACGCCGCTCACCCGGTGCGACGGAGACGGTTACTTCTGGCAGGGTGCCCACAGCAGGGCGCTGCGGTTCGAACCCGCACACACCGTCACCAACCTTTGATCTCGGGTGAGCGGCACGCGTGCCGCCGGACGCGAAATCCCTTGCCGCTCAACGGTTTCGCTTGTACGTTATGGCCGCACGTCCCGGTGCGAAGGTGACGGATACTTCCTTATCCGGACACAGCCCGTCGCCGATGTCGGTCTCGGAACGTGCCCACGCCGCGTACCCGGTGCGCAGACGACGGATACTTCGTAATCTACGGGTCGGGGGTTCGAGTCCCCTCCAGCCGTTGTGCTGGTAGCTCAGTCGGCAGAGCAGTAGACCTCCGTCGCCGACCCCTGATCTCGGGTACGCGGCGCGCGGCGTTGCCGTCGCCCGTGTCAGTGGGAGCGCAAACTCCGTTGCCCGGCCGCCGACGCCGCCGCTACGGTCGATCCGCACTTCCCGGTGCGAAGGCGACGGTTACATCTGGAGGGGCGAACGCCCCGGCGAAGGACCCGTCCGTCGCCGGCTCCGATCTCGGGAGGCGCGACCACACGCACACCCGGTGCGCAGGCGACGGTTACTTCACGGATCCGCGGGTTGGGGGTTCGAGTCCCCCCGTACGCCTTCGGGCTGGTAGCTCAATCGGACAGAGCAGCGGACACAGTCCGTCGCCGACTCTGGTCTCGGGTGTGCGTGTGGCCGCGTCCTCCCGCCCGAAACAGGGGGACGCGATGGCCAAGTTCAACCTCAAGCTGCGCCGGAACCGGCACGGAGCCGACTACGGCCTCGTCACCGCCGAGGGCGCCCCGGGTTTCGCCCGCGAGCCGCGCACGGAACTCTTCCTGCTCGGGGTGTCGAACATGGTCGGCGAGGATGCCTTCTACGAGGGCGCCGCCGACCGCGACGCCCGGTTCCGTGAGCTGGTCGCCGCCGTCGCCGTCGCCGACCCCGACTGGTTCGCCCGCTTCGTGCCGTGGCTGCGCACCGGCGCGATGCTGCGTTCGGCGTCCGTCGTGGCCGCCCTGGAGGGCGCCCGCGCGCAGGTCGCGGCCGGTATCCCGGGATCGCGGTCCATCGTGGACTCGGCATTGCAGCGCGCGGACGAGCCGGGCGAGGCGCTCGCGTACTGGCTGGGTCGCCACGGCCGGGCGCTGCCGAAGCCGGTCAAGCGGGGCATCGCCGACGCGGCGGTGCGGTTGTACCACGAGCGGAGTCTGCTCAAGTACGACTCCGACCGGAATCCGGTCCGGTTCGGCGACGTCATCGACCTGACCCACCCGACGGCGAAGGACGAGCGGCAGGGTGACCTGTTCCGGCACGCGCTGGACCGGCGGCACCAGCGGGACAACCCGCTGCCGGCGTCGCTGACGGTGCTGGCGGCGCGGGCCGAACTCATGGCGCTGCCGGTCGAGCGGCGGCAGGAGATCACCGACCCGGCGGTGCTGGGCGCGGCCGGTATGACGTGGGAGGCCCTCGCCGGCTGGCGGCAGACGGCGATGGACGCGGCGGCGTGGGAGGCGATCATCCCCACCATGGGCTACCTGGCGTTGCTGCGCAACCTGCGCAACTTCGACCAGGCCGGAGTCAGCGACGCGGTCGCCGAGACCGTGGCGGCGAGGCTGTCCGACCCGGGCGAGGTCGCGAGGTCGCGGGTGCTGCCGATGCGCTTCCTGTCGGCGTACAACGCGGCCCCGAGCCTGCGGTGGGCGTACCCGCTGGAGAAGGCGTTGCAGCACGCGCTGGCGAACGTGCCCGCCCTGGACGGTCGGACCCTGATCCTGATCGACACGTCGGGGTCGATGAACAGTGCGTTCAGCAAGGACGGCACGCTGCGCTGCTGGGACGCGGCCACCGTGTTCGGCCTGGCGCTGGCGGCCCGCGCCCGGGACACGACCGTGGTGTCCTTCTCCCACGACACCGGGGTCTTCCCGGCGGTCGCCGGCGAGTCAGTGCTGGCGGCGGTACGCCGGTTCAGGGAGGACGGCTACTTCTACGGCGGCGGGACCGAGACCGAGAAGGCGGTGCGCAAGCACTACGACGGACACGACCGGGTGGTCGTCCTCACCGACGAGCAGGCCCACTGGCACCGCTCGGCGGACGTGACGGCCGCGGTGCCCGGCCGGGTGCCGGTGTACACCTGGAACCTGGCCGGGTACAAGGTCGGGCACGCGCCGACGGCCGGAAACCGGCACACGTTCGGCGGCCTGTCCGACGCGGCGTTCGCCATGATCCCGCTCATCGAGGCGGGGTCCCGTGAGCAGTGGCCCTTCTGATCCGCGCGCTGCCGATCGAGGTCGTCGGCCCGGCCCCCGTCCGGGCCGACGACCATCCCCGGGACGCGGACGTTTCGTGACCCGGGGCGGGGATGCGCCGGCACGGCGCTCAGGCTCAGGGCAACGGGACGAGACGCGGGTCGATGGTTCCGTTCAACCACGAGTGGAGGACTTCGTTGAACAGGCGGCTGTCTTCGATGTTCCAGATATGGTGCATTCCGGGCGCGAGCCGCATCTGCGTTTGTGGTGCGGCCTCGGCGATTGCCGCCAGGGAGTGGCGCACCGCCGCGGATTCCTTTTCGCCAGCGATCGCGAGCAGAGGGCCGGAGTAGTGGCGCACGCCGGCAGGCACCCCGCCGGCGAACACCTCGGCGTTCATCGCGGACGCGGTCTCGGGGCGCACCGAAAGGCCGTGCGCGACGTACCGGGCGCGTGAGTCGTCCGGAATCCCGAACGCGGCGGCTTGGGCGCGCCAGAACCACGGCGCACGCCAGAACGCCAGCTGCAGGCGGCAGATCAGGCGCACCCCGAAGCCGGCCGGCTTGAGCGGCGCTCCGGTGAGGAACGCCGAGTGCACCCGGTCCGGGTGCCGCGCCAACACGCGAAGCGCCAGCACGGCCCCCAGGGAGAGCCCGGCGAGGTCGAAGGGGCCGGCGAAACCGTGGTCGGTCACTCGCGCCACGAGGTCGTCGGCCATCGCGTCCAGCCCCGGCCAGTCCTCGCGGACCCGCTCGCCGAAGCCCGGCAGATCCGGCGTGAGCACCGCCCGGTCGGTGAGCGCGGCCACCTGTGGTTGCCACATCCAGTTTGCGACGTTTTCCTCCGTGCAACATCACCAGCGGGCGCTCCGCCGCTTCCGTCGATGGGCTGTGCACCTCGGGAAAGGCACTCACGCGACCTCCCCCTCCACCGCGTCGAGCCAGGCGAGTTCGGTACGTAGGTGCGCGATGCCATTGTCCAGGGTGGCAAGCCGCAGCCGGGCGCCGCGATCGGACGCTTCCACCCCGGTTCGCATCCGCTCGAAGCGCGCCAGCTGCGCCTGGGTAGCCGCACGACGTTGCGCGAAGAGCAGCCGGAGGCCGCCATCGTCGAGATCGGCGCCGAAGAACACCCGCGCGAGAAACGGGTCGCGGTCAACCTGACGCTCCGGCTCGCTGGCGAGCCACGCGGCGAGCGCCGCCCGCCCGGCGGCGGTGATGCGGTGCTCCTGACGGTCCGGCGCCCTTGATCCGGCCACCGTCTCGACCTCCGCAAGCCCTTCAGCAACGAGCTGGGCAAGGGTGCGATAGATCTGGGCTTTGTCCGCCGTCCAGAAGTGCCCCACGGTCGAGTCGAAGTGCCGCTTCAGGTCGTAGCCGGTCATGGGGGCGAGGGCAAGCAGGCCCAAGATGATGCGTGATAGAACCACCCACCTAGTAGACAAGTCGTCTAGGAGACTTGTCAACTAGCACTGCGGCAGCGGCTGGCCGGGCGTGCGGAGGACGCGCGACCACGGCGCTGATCGGCGCCGAGGCGGTGGTCGGGCTTCGGTGCGGAGCCGGATGACGGGCAGACACTGCGTCGCGCCCCACCCGGCCAACCACCCGGGTGACCGTTGGCAGAGACAGCCGAATCATCCGTCGGCGGCCGCCCCGCGGTACCGCGCGATCCACTGCCGGTTGAGGTCGTCGGCCTGGCGCTGGTGCCGGGCCACGATCGGGTGTCCCGCGGCCGGTACGTCGAGTCCGAGGAAATCGAGGATGCCGCGCGTGGTGGCGGCCATGTCCCCGACGAGTTCCTCGTAGCGCACGGGATGGGGCCGGATCCCCCACCTGCTGAACCACGCCTCCCAGGCCGCGTTGTGCTCGGTGACCGTTTCGAGGAGGTGCCGGATCCCGTCGGCGTCGAAGCACGGCGCCCGCCCGTTGCCGGCGTCGCCACTGATCTCACCGTTGCCGCCGACGAACCAGGCGCCGGTCTGCTCGGCGCGCAGCCAGGACACCGCCTGTGCCAGCACGTCGTCGCGCCGGAGGAAGACGAAGCGGGTGCGGCCGAACGCCCGGTCCAGCAGCGCGACATCGTCGCCCGCTAGGTCGGGGTGGACCGACGCGAGCCTGGCGACCAACTCGTCCAGCGTGCCCCACATCAGCTTCGCGCCGAACACGCCGTTGTCGGTCCGGCCCTCGGCGAGCGCGGCCCGCACGAAGTCCGCGTAGTCGACGCCGCCGTCGGCCGTGCGCGGGAGCTGCCACCGGTCGGCCCACGCCGACTCGTCCGGCGAGCGGAAGTACGCCTGCGGACGGCCGGCGACACCGGTCGACTCCAGCAGGCCGAGCAGCAGGGAGCTGCCGGTGCGAGGAGTGGCGCAGACGAAGTACGAGTCGACACTGTCCCCGGGCATGGTCGTACGCAATCGCAGTCCGTACGGGATCGGCAACCGGTTTTGCGGCCCCTCGGCGAAGCCGCGCAGCCAACGCACCGGGAGCGGGACCTTCTTCTCCACGACCGCGCCGTCGCACCGCCCTGGCGGTCGCCGTGGTCGGCTGCCTGCCCGGCGCCCCACGGGCGGCGGCGATCCTCGCCCGCGACTCGGTCAACCCGGACGGCGAGCCCGCCGCCGCCCTGCTGGCCGGCGTCGCCGAGGAGCGCGGCATCACCTGGCCCGGCGACCTGGCGCACCGGCTGGCCGCGAAGATCAACCAGCAGACGTGGATCGAGCGGTGCGCTTCGTCGCCGCCCTGCTGCGTGCCGAGGGGGTCGCGCCCCGACCGGCGACCGCTTCGTGGAGCTGTGGCTGGGCGCGGTGGAGCTGCCGGAGCGGCGGCGCTCCGGGCCGCCCGCGCCCCTGCTGGACCGGTTGCGCGGCGACCCGTTCCTGGCCGCCATGCTGCCCCGGCTGTTCGAGGTGGACGGCCTCGGCGCGCGGATGATCTTCGACGAGGTCGCCACGACCTGGGAGGAGCGGGAGCGGCACGCCCTGCCGACCGCGCTGGCGCGGCGCGATTGATCCGATCCGGTCTGCGACCGGGCGGGTCGAGAAGGGCGAGGGACAGCGCCCGCGGTACGGTACCGTCCGACTACTACTACGACTTGTCGTGACCGCCGAGGGGTCTCCTCCCCGGGTGGGCTGACGGGAGGTGCCGGATGGCCGACGACGACGCGGAGATCACCGCGTGGGCGCTGGCCGCCGGCCGGGGTGACCGGGAGGCCGCCGCCCGCTTCGTCCGGGCGACGCAGCAGCAGGTCCGCCGCTTCCTCGCCGCGCTGGTCTCCCCCGGGGAGGCGGACGACCTCGCGCAGGAGACCTTCCTGCGGGCGGTGCGGTCGGTGCGGTCGTTCGCCGGGCGGTCCTCGGGGCGGACGTGGCTGCTCGCCATCGCCCGCCGGGTCGCCGCCGACCACATCCGGACCGCCACGTCGCGTCCGCGGACCGTGCCGCTGACCGATGGGCACGACACCGCCGACGCCGCGCGGAGCGCCTTCGACCGACAGGTGGTGCTGGAACAGCTGGTCGCGGCGCTGCCGGCGGATCGCCGGGAGGCGTTCGTCGCCACCCAGGTCCTCGGCCTGTCCTACGCCGAGGCGGCGGAGGTGTGCGGCTGTCCCGTGGGCACCATCCGCTCCCGGGTGGCCCGAGCCCGCGAGGACCTCGTGGCCGCCATGGCGGGTCGGTCCGGGCCGGTGGCGCGGCGGGGCGACAACGCGGCCGGCTGACCACACCCGCCCTGCGGGCTGCGGGCTGCGGGCTGCGGGCTGCGGGCTGCGGGCTGCGGGCTGCGGGCTGCGGGCTGCGGGCTGCGGCGATCATGTCACGGGCAGCGCGCAGGAGCCGGCCGAGCCCCGGCTGAGCAGGGGCCGCGGCGGTGGTCGACGGAAATCGTCGGGAACCGACGGGGGCACCGGACCGACTACCCGTACATGGGGTGTGAGCAGTGGCGTGAGGTGCTGTCGGCGCAGCTGGACGGGGAGGAGACGCCCGCCGAGCGGACGGCGGTCGAGGCGCACCTGGCCGGGTGCGGCGACTGCCGGTCGTGGCTCGACCGGGCCGCGGCGGTGACCCGGCGGGTTCGGCTGTCTGGCACGGTCCCCGGCGGAGACCTCACCGACGCCGTCCTCGACGCGCTGCCCGAGGCACCGCCGCACCGCCGGGCGCGGGCCGCGCTCGGCCTGCGGGCCCGGGCGGCGCTGAGCCTGCGCGCGGCGCTGGGGTTGATCGGGACGCTGCAGCTGGTGCTGGGCCTGACGCAGATCGGGCGCGGCGTCGCCGGCCCCCACGTGCACCCGGCAGCCGACGCGCTGGCGGCGGGGCATCTGTGGCACGAGTCGGCCGCGTGGAACGTGGCGGTCGGAGCGGGTTTCCTGTTCGTCGCGGCCCGGCGCACTCCCCCGACGGGACTGGTGCCGATGTTGAGCGCGTTCGTCGGCACGTTGGTGCTGCTGTCGGTCAACGACCTGGCGACCGGGCGGGTGGACACCACCAGGCTGGTCAGCCACGGGTTCCTGCTCGCGGGCTACGTGCTCGTCGTCGCGCTGTCACGCCCCGGGCTGCGGCCCGACGGCCCGGCACGACGTGGTCGCCCGGGCGAGCCTCGTTGGCACCTCCCGGCGGAGGAGCAGCCCGAGTCGCCGGGGCTGCGGCTGCTGCCGCCGTACCCCGGTTCCGCCCGCGTCCCCGACCGCCGGGCGGCCTGATCATTTTCGGACAGGAAGTGGGCCCGGCTGGAACTTTTCGCGGCGGCCGACCGACCAACCTGACGTCGCCTCACCGATCGAAGGGACCTGCCCGATGCGTCGCACCCTGCTCGCCGGCTCACGTCGCTCACCGGCCACGCGCCTCGCCGCCGCCGCTCTGCTGCTCGCCGCCGCGACGGGCTGCCGATCGTCGGAGGGCTCGTCGACCGCCACGCCGAGCCCGGCGCCGTCGGCCTCGGCGAGCCCCGCGGCCGCGGACGTGCTCGGCGTGCGCGACCCGTGGGTCAAGGCCGCCGACAGGGGAATGACCGCGGCGTTCGGCACCCTCGTCAACGACGGCGACACCGATGTCACGATCACCGGCGCGGCCACCGACGTCTCCCCGGTGGAGCTGCACGAGATGGCCATGAAGGACGGCCAGCTGGTCATGCGAGCCAAGCAGGGCGGCGTCGTGGTCAAGGCGAAAAGCACGTACGCGCTGGAGCCCGGTGGCGACCACCTGATGCTGATGGACCTGAAGCAGCCGGTGCGCGCCGGTGACCAGGTGAGCTTCACGCTGACCTTCGCCGACGGGCGGACCCGGACGTTCACCGCGATGGCCAAGCCCTTCACCGGCGCCCAGGAGAGCTACGCCCCCGGCCACGGCCGGCCCGCGCCGGGCACGAGCGGCGCGCCCGCGAGCCCCGCGTCATGACCGGGGCGTCCACCGCCCGCGCGGTGAGCAGGCGGCGCCTGCTCACCGGTGGCACCCTGGCCGCGGGCGGAACCCTGGTCGGCGCCGCCGCCGTCACCGCCGACCGCTCCGACGAGCCGGGGGTACGGCCTGTCCGGGCAGCACCGGTGGCAGACGTCGGCGGCGCGGTCGAGCCGTTCCACGGGCCCCGGCAGGCCGGCGTCGCCACCGAGCCGCAGGCACACGCGTCGTTCGTGGCGTTCACCCTGAGGCCCGGCACCGACCGGGCGGCGCTGGGCCGGATGCTACGGCTGCTCACCGACGACGCCGCCCGCCTCACCCAGGGCCGGCCCGCGCTGGCCGACACCGAGCCCGAACTCGGGATGCTGCCCGCCCGGCTGACGGTCACGTTCGGCTTCGGCCCCGGCCTCTACGCCGCCGCCGGCGTGGACGACCGGCGTCCGACGTCGGTGGCCGCCCTGCCGTCGTTCCGCGTCGACCGGCTCCAGCCCCGCTGGTCGGGCGGGGACCTGCTGCTGCAGATCTGCGCCGACGACCCGGTCACCGTGGCCCACGCCCAGCGGGTCCTGGTCAAGGACAGCCGGCCCTTCGCCACGGTGCGGTGGGTGCAGCAGGGCTTCCGGCGCGGCGCCGGCGTCGAACCCGGCGGGCGCACCCAGCGCAACCTCTTCGGCCAGCTCGACGGCACCGCCAACCCGAGGCCGGGCGGACCGCTGGAGACCGCGGTGTGGGTGGCCGACGGGCCGGCGTGGCTACGCGACAGCACCACCCTGGTCGTCCGTCGCATCAGCATGAACCTGGAGACCTGGGACCTGCTCGGGCGTCCCGAACGGGAACTCGCCGTCGGCCGTCGCCTCGACACGGGCGCCCCGCTGACCGGCACCGCCGAGCACGACGAGCCGGACTTCGCCGCCACCGGCCCCGACGGGCTCGTCGTCATCCCGGACTTCGCCCACCTGACCCGCGCCCACGTCGGCGACGATCGGCTGAAGATCCTGCGCCGCCCCTACAACTACGACGGCGTACCCGCCGCCGACGGCACCGCCGACAGCGGGCTGATCTTCGCCTCCTACCAGTCCGACATCGCCCGCCAGTTCCTGCCCATCCAACGACGCCTCGCCGAACGGGACCTGCTCAACGAGTGGACCACTCCGATCGGCTCCGCCGTCTTCGCCATTCCGCCCGGCTGCCCCGACGGCGGCTGGATCGGCCAACAACTGCTCGGCTGAGCAGCACGCACCAGGAGATGCACCGAGAATGAACACCCGGTTCCGTCGCCCGACCACGGTGGGTCTCGTCGCCGCCGCGCTGGCCGCCGTCGCGCTGCTGCTCGTGCCGGCCGCTCCCGCCGCCGCCCACAACACGTTGCGGTCCGCCAGCCCCGCCAAGGAGGCCCGGCTGGCGACGGCGCCGACGCGGGTCACGCTGACGTTCCTGCAGAAGCTCGACCCGGCCTTCACCACCGTCGCGCTGACCGACGCCGCCCAGGAGAGGGTCCCCACCGGCGAGCCCGTCGTCACCGGCACGACGGCTACGGCCACGATCGACCGACCGCTGGCCGACGGCACCTACACCGTCGCCTACCGGGTCGTCTCCCCCGACGGGCACCCCGTACAGGGCTCCTACCGGTTCACGGTCGCGGGCCCCTCCGCGAGCGCCGGCGCGGCGGTCACCGCGCCGAGCAGCGCCCCAGCGGCCCTCGACCCGTCCACCACGTCGGCCGACCCCGCCGTCGCGAGCGGCTCCCGAAACGGCGGGGCGGGCACCCCCGTGCTGGTGATGGCCGCCGGGGTGCTGGCAGTCGTCGTCGGCGGGGTCGCGATCCTGCTACGTCGTCGCCGCGCCAGCGCCTGACCCGCGCGCCGCCACTCGGCAACAGCTCGACGCGCCAACGGCGGACCCGCTCGGCCGCACCGCCGGACAGCCCGGTCGCGCGCTCCGCCGCCATCTGACCTCAGCAAGGGACCGACGTGCCAGACACCATCTCCCACCCGGCTCACCCCGCCCGTTTTCCGGACGCCGATCCCCCTGCCGTGTCGCGGGCGGGCGACGTCGACCAGACGGACGGGTCGCCCTGCCCCGGCACTCGGCCGGCGGCCGGGGGGCGCGTCGGACGGCTCGTACCGGTGGCGGCCGTCGCGTCGGCGGTGGCCGTGCTCCTGCTCGGGCTGCGCGCCGGCGACGCGCTCGCCGTCGCGATCCCCGGCCTGCCGGATCCGGGGCCGGTCACGGCGTGGGCGCTGCCCGTGGTGCGGCTGCTCGCCGACGGCCTCGCCACCCTGACGGTGGGGATGCTGGTGACGGCGGCGTTCCTGCTGCCGGGCGACGGCCGCAGCGTGTCCCCGCGCGGCTGGCTGCTGCTGCGCCGCGCGGGGGCGCTGGCCGCGGGCTGGGCGGCGGTCGCGACGACCCTGATCGTGCTGACGGTCTCGGACCTGCTCGGCGCTCCCGTGGACGAACTCACCGTGGCCACCGTGTTCAGCTTCGCCTTCTCGATCTCCCAGGGCCAGGCGTTGCTGCTGCAGGCGGGGCTCGCCCTGACGGCGGCGGTGCTCGCCCGGGCGGGGGTGTCGCGGGGGCTCGCCGCCGTGGCGGCGCTGGTCGCGCTGGTCGCGCTGCTGCCGCCGGCGTTCACCGGGCACGCCGCCGGCGCGGGCAACCACCAGGTCGCGGTGACCAGCCTCGCCCTGCACGTGCTGGCCGCCGCGCTCTGGGTCGGTGCGCTCGCCGCGCTGCTGATGGTGCGCCGCAGCCGGCAGCTCGCCGACGCCGTCGACCGGTACAGCCGCCTCGCCCTGGGTTGCTTCGCGGCCGTGGCGGTCAGCGGGTCGGCCAACGCCGCCGTGCGCCTCGGCGCCGTGGCGGAACTGTGGCAGTCCCGCTACGGCTGGCTGGTCCTCGGCAAGCTCGGCGCCCTGGCGATCCTCGGCGCCCTCGGCGCCGTGCACCGGTCGCGGACCCTGCCGGCCCTGCGCGCCGGCCGGGGCGGCGCGTTCGTCCGGCTGGCCGCCGGCGAACTGGTCGTGTTCGCCGCCACCGTCGCGCTGGCGGTGGCGTTGTCCCGCAGCCCCACCCCGACGGCGGAGGATCCGCTCGACGCCGACCCGATCACCGAACTGCTCGGCTTCCCGATGCCCGCACCGCCGAGCCCAGCGCTCCTGCTGGGGCAGCCGCTGCCGGACATGTTCTTCCTGACCCTCACCGTCGCGGGCGTCGGCGGCTACCTGACCGGCGTGTGGCGGCTGCGCCGGGCGGGGCACCGCTGGCCTGCCGCCCGCACCGCCAGTTGGCTGGCCGGCATGCTGCTGCTGGCCGCGATCACCAACCTGGGAGTGGCCCGTTACGCGTACGTGCTGTTCAGCGTCCACATGGTGCAGCACATGGTGCTGTCGATGCTGGTGCCGATCCTGCTCGTCGGCGGCGCCCCGGTCACCCTCGCCCTGCGCGCCCTGCGCCGCCCGGCCGATCCGCAGGTCCGCGGCGCCCGGGAGTGGCTGCTGGTGGCGCTGCACAGCCGGCCCGCGAGGCTGCTGACCCATCCCCTGGTCGCGCTGGGCATCTACGCCGGCAGCCTCTTCGGCCTGTACTTCAGCGACCTGCTCGGCACGCTGATGCGGTCCCACGTCGGCCACCTGGCCATGCTCACCCACTACGTGATGGCCGGGTATCTGCTGTTCTGGGTGCTCATCGGCGTCGACCCCGGCCGGCCGAGGCTCGCCCCTCCGCTGCTGGTGATCCTCCACCTGGCCTCGATGATGGCGCACGGCTTCTTCGGCCTCGTCCTGATGCAGACCACCACGGTCATCGCCCCGGACTGGTACGTGGCGGTCCACCCCGGGTGGGCGTCGTCCCTGCTCGACGACCAGAAGCTGGGCGCGGGCATCGCGTGGGCCTTCGGGGAGGTACCCGCCGCGGTCGTCATGATCGTGCTGGTCCGGCAGTGGATCCGCGCCGACCAGCGGGAGCAGGGCCGCCTCGACCGGGCGGCCGACCGCGCCGAGGCCACCGGCGAGGAGGACGACCTGGCCCGGTACAACGCCTTCCTCGCCGCCGCCCGGCACCCCGGTCCGGGCGACGGCGGCGGCCCCGCGCGCGCGTGAGCGGCCGATGGCACCGACCGCGCGAGTCGCACTGCTCGCCGGCAACGCCCGCCGCCCCCTGCTGTTCGCGGCACGGGGCCGCGGGGAAGGCCCGCGTCGGCCACAACTGACCGGCCTCCCGCTACGGTCCGAGGCATGACGGTCGTCCGCTCGATCCTGCTGTTCCTGCTCGCCGCGCTCGCCGAGATCGGCGGCGCCTGGCTGGTGTGGCAGGGCTGGCGCGAGAACCGCGGCCTGTGGTGGATCGCAGCCGGGGTCGTCGCGCTCGGGTGCTACGGCTTCGTCGCCACCTTCCAGCCCGACCCGAACTTCGGCCGCATCCTCGCCGCCTACGGCGGGGTCTTCGTCGCCGGTTCCCTGGTCTGGGGAATGGTCGTCGACAAGTTCCGCCCCGACCGCTACGACATCGTCGGCGCGGCCATCTGCCTCGTCGGGGTCGCGGTCATCATGTACGCCCCGCGCGGCGAGTGATCCTCGGCGGCCCGGACGATCCGCTGCCTGGGCGGCGGACCGGAGCGCCCCGATCCGCGGCTCGTTCCCCCGCATCGCCTGCTGATGCGGCGACGCGGATGCGAAAACCGGAATTGTCCTTCGCGCAATTCGAGGTGCGCCGAACCGCATTACCACAGGCGCGTGTCCTGACGGTGTCGTGCGTGGAACGCCGCGAGGCGGACCACGGGAACCCGAACAGCAGCTCACGGCATGGAAACGGGGCAGGTCGAGGAGCGCGGTGGAGCCAGCGCGAAATGTCGCCCGGCGATGCCCTCGGGCGCCGCCGACAGCCATTCATGGATGCCGAAACGTAACTATCCTTGGCCGGAACGAAGTGACACCCTACTAGGGTCACCGTGTCGATTGATCGTCGTCGCGGAGTGTTCCGGAATGGGTGGGGAGCCGGAAGGGGTGGGCATGAGGGGAAGCCCGGCCGTGTCCTTGGTCATCGGCATCGCCTCCTCGCCGGCCGAACGCAGACAGCTCGCGCGACTGCTCGGCGGGACCGAGGCGTTCCTGATCGTCTCGAACGTCGAGCAGGCGCGGGAGTTCCTCGACGTGGCCGAGACGAACCGCACACCGGCAGCCGAGACGACGCGCACGCCCGCGCCGGCGGCCGAGACGCCCGGTGCAGCCGCGGCGGCCGCGCCCGTCCAGACCGTCGTCGCCGAGGCCGTGGCGGGCGCCGCCGCGCCACCCCCGCCCGACCTGAGCGTCGACTCCGACCGGCGGGTGCTGCGCTGGCTGGACCGCGAGATCGGGTTGACCCGGCTGGAGCACGATCTCCTGCTGTGCCTGGTCGGCGCGCCCGGGCAGGTCTGGACCTACGAGCGGCTGCACCTCAAGGTCTGGGGCAACGAGCACCTCGGTCGCGGCTCCGACATGCACTCGGTGGTGCGGCGGGTGCGACGCAAGCTCGCCCGGCTGAACGCCTCCGCGACGATCCACGCGGTCCGCGGGGTCGGCTTCCGCCTCTCCCCGGCCTGACCCTCGCGGCCCGCGGGTCGGTTGCCGTCCCGCCCCCGCCCGACCTCGCGAAGGCGAAATCCACTCCCGCCCCGGCCTGGCCCGACCTCGCGGTCCGCCGGCCCCGCCCCGGCCTCCGGGGCGCCGCCGAGTCGACGGCTCGTGGTCCGCAGAGCTGATCCGGCCCGCCCGGTCGGTGACCAGGCGGGCCGGACTGTCAACTAGCGGTCAGCGCTCAACAGCGGATGGGCGACAGTGCGAAGTCCTCCACCGTCGGGGTGGTGGTGTTGATCCTCGTCTGACGGGTCTGGGGCTTCCAGCCGTCCTTCGCGACGATCATCGTCATCGGGTTGTTCCGGCGGTCCATCCAGTAGGCGTACCTGCCGTCGGCGTCGGTGGCGAACGTCCACGACATCGCCCACGAGTCGACCTGGACGACCGCGCCGGGAAGCGGTGCGCCGGCGCCCTGGCAGCTCGTCCCGGTGACCGTACCCATCAGCTTGCCCCACGTGCTCGGCGGCCGCACGTTCATCGTCACCGCCACCGGCGGCACCGCGTACGGCGTGTTCTCCTTGATGGCCACCGAGGCGGAGTAGGTGCCCGGCTGGTCGACGTTCGCCGTCATCCCGACGGTGACCGTGACCTGCTCGCCCGGCGCCAGCGTGGCCGTGGTCCTGTCGATCGTCATCCAGCTGACGTCGGCGGCACCCTCGGCGCACTCCTCGAACCCGGGCAGCGCCTCGCTGTCCGCGGTGGCGGTGAAGCTGCCGGACGAGCCGCCGACCTTGTAGAAACCGCACGCCGCGGCACCGCGGTACCGCGCGGTGTTGGCGTTCGGCAGGTTGGACCACGAGTCGGTGGCCGGGTCGTAGGCGAAGCCGGCGTTGGTGATGGCCCCGCCCTGCGAGCCGCCGACGACGAGGAGCCTGCCGCCCGCGACCGCGAACGAGCTGGCCCAGTTGTCGGCCGGCGCGTCGGCGATGGCGGTCCAGCTGTTGGCGCCCGGGTCGAAGGCGTAGCCGGCCTTCTGCGCGGCGGAGCCGTCGTTGCCGCCGGTGCAGTAGACGACGCCGTCGATCCCGCCGCAGGAGGCGAAGGCCACCGCCTTCGGATAGTCGGGCAGGGTCTCCCAGCTGTCGCTGCCCGGGTCGTAGCGGACGACGTCGTTCGACATCGGCGTGCAGGACGCCGTGGTGCAGCCACCGATGGCGTACAGCTTGCCGCCGACGACCGCCTGTCCGGCCGCGGAGCGCGGCGCCGGGTTGTCGGCCTTCTCCGTCCAGGTGTTGGCCGCCGGGTCGTAGGACCAGGTGGTGCCGTCGGGGCCCGCCGCCGCCCAGCCACCGGTCGCGATGATCTTTCCGTCCACGACGCCCACCGTCATGGCGGTACGCGCGCCGGGAAGATCGGCGATCGGTGCCCAGGTCTGCGCGATCGGGTCGTAGACGAAGTTCTTCGTCGTGGACGTGGACCCGTTGCTGCCGCCGATCGAGTAGACCTTGCCGTCCAGGTTCACCACCCGGTTGTCCATCACGTTCGCCGGGTAGTCCGCGATGTCGGTCCAGGGCGCGGCCTGTGGGCCGACCGGGGCCGACGACGCCGTCGCCGACTTGCCGGACGCCGTGGCGGCGAACGACGTCGGCGTGGTGAGCCGCTGCTCCGGCGCGCCGGTGGACCCGAGGACCTGCTGCTTGCTCATCCGGGACCCGTCGGCCCGCAGGAGCGTGAACCCGCCGTCGCGCTCGCCGAACTCGACGGTGGCCGGGGCCCCGCCGGTGTTGGTCACCGTGAACGCCTTGCTGACCCTGCCGGTGGGCATCTGGACCGTTCCGCTCACCTGGGCCGGCTTGACCGACAGGCGGCCGGCCGCCAGCTGGAAGTTCGCGGCGGTCGCCCAGTCGGTCTGGACGTCGACCTGCTTGCGCTGGCCGACGTAGTTGGCGGCCTTCGCGGTGAACGGGTGCTGGCCGGTCAGGGAGGAGAACAGCCAGTAGAAGCCGTCCGCCAGCCCCGGGTCGTCGGGGGTCGCCACGGTGGTGGCCTTCTCGGCCGGCCGGTCGTCGCTGGTGACGGTGGCCCCGTTGACGTAGCCGCTGGTGTTCTTGTCGCGGACGTGGCCGAGCACCAGGCCGCCGTTGGTCGGCTCGCAGACGACCTGGCTGCCGATCAGCACGTTGTCGACCTGCCACCACCACTCGTACGAGGCGTCGTAGTAGTGGAACCGGACCCGGGTCTGTGCCTGGCCGGCGGCCTGCGGGATCGGGATCTCGGTCACCCGCGGTCCGCGGACGTCGGCGGCCTGCCGGAGCACGTTCGTCCAGGTGGTGCCGCCGTCGATGCTGAGGTCGACCTCGGCGCGGTCGCTGCCCAGCCAGTTGTAGTCCTGGTTGAACCGGATCACCGGCGTCGCGACGTCGGTCAGGTCGACGACCGGGCTGACGAGCGACGTGTCCTGGCGCCCACCGGAGCCGTACTCGTCACTGTCGATGATGGCGAAGTTGCCGGTGCCGCCGGTCAGGTTGCCGCGGCCACCCTCGTCCGTGAACTTCCAGACCTGACCGCTGCCCGCGTGGTCCACGACGGACCAGCCGGCCGGCACCGTGGCGCCGTTGAAGGTCTCGAACTCGCCGTCGGAGCCGAACGTGTATCCGGGCGCGGTGGTGCAGGCGTTGGCCTGCACCGGCACGGCGACGTTGGCGGTGACGTTGCCGCCGACGACGACGACCTCCTTGGTCACGGTCTGGTAGCCCGGGTACTGCGGCTCGACCTTCAGCTTGTACGTGGCCGAGGCCGGGAGCGTGAGGCTGTAGCGGCCGTTGACGGGCGTGGTGTAGTCGGACACGCCCGACGGGCCCTCGACGGTCACCTTGGCGTACAGCGGCCAGCCGTGACCGGAGCCGTCCGTGACCGATCCGCCGACGGTGACGCTGGGCACGGCCGTCAACGCGACGTCGGTCGTCGTGGTCGCGTCGCGGCTGACGGTTGCCGGCGTCGTCCTGCCCTGGTAGCCGAACGCCGTCACGGCGACCTGGTAGTCGCCGACCGGCAGCAGGGACGAGTACGTGCCGTCGGCGGCGGTGGTCAGCTCGCGCTCCGCCGCGCCGGTCAGGGTGACCGTGGCGCCGGCGATCGGGGCGCCGGTGCCCGCGTCCGTGACGGTGCCGGCGAGGGTGCCGGTGTCGCCGATCGGAGCGGCGTTGAGCAGCGCGAGGGCGTCCAGCCGGCCCTCGCCGTACACGTTGTTGTCGTCGGCGGTGCCACCGCACTGGGCGTCGGCCTTGTCGACCGCCGAGTTGTCCAGCAGCGCGCGGGTCGCGTTGATGTCACCGACGAGCGCCGGTGCCGCCGACCACAGCAACGCGACGGTGCCCGCGAGGTGCGGGGCGGCCATCGAGGTGCCGTTGTAGCTGGCGTAGCCGCTGCCCGGGATGCTGGATCGCACGTTGACGCCGGGTGCGGCGATGTTGGGCTTGAGCTCGCCGTTCTGGCCGGCGCCGCGGGACGAGAAGCTGGCGACGTTGTTGTTGATGTCGTAGGCGCCGGCCGAGTAGTTGCTGACCAGGCTGCCCGGGGAGCCGCTGGTTTGGCACGCCGAGCCGCTGTTGCCGTTGGACCAGATCCCGAAGATGCCGGACGCGGCCCAGGCGAGCGTCACGTCCTCCATGAACGGGTCGTTGGAGGGAGCCGTGGTGCCCCAGGAGTTGTTGATGATGTTGGGCCGCTTGCTGGCGTCGGGGTTCTGGCCGCTGAGGTCCGTCGGCTCGAGCATCCACTGGCCGGAGGTGACCAGGGCGGCGTCGTTCGGGCAGCAGCCGTTCGCCGCGATCCAGGTGACCTCGGGGGCGACCCCGATCTGGTTCGCGCCGGCGGAGCCGGCCATCGTGCCCATCGTGTGCGTGCCGTGGCCGTTGCTGTCGCAGGGCGCGGCGGCGCAGGTGCCGGCGGCGTTGAACCAGTTGTAGTTGTGGTCGAATGTGCCGTCGCCGTTGTTGCCGCGGTAGGAGTTCACCAGCGCGGGGTGGTCGAACTGGACGCCGGTGTCGATGTTCGCCACCGTGATGCCGGCGCCCTTGACGCCGTACTGGGACCAGACGTCGTCGGCGTTGATGTTGGCGATGCCCCACTCGAGGGCGTTCACCGTCTTCTCGTCGGTGCCCTTGGTGACCTCGGGCACCGTGTAGGCCACCGGGGCGTACAGGCCCTCGACCTCGGCGTGGGCGGCGAAGCTCTGCGCCATGGCCAGCGAGCCGCCGCTCACCTTGATCGCGTTGGTCGCCCAGAAGGTCTGGTACTTCGCGCCCGCGCCGTCGAGCTCGGCCCGGATCTTGGTCTGGCTGTCGGCGGCGGTCTTCTTCAACGCCGCCGCGACCGCGGCGCCCCGCTTGTCCCAGTCCTTGATCGCGGTGGCCTGGCTCAGGTCCGCCCGGTCCCGGAAGCGGATCCAGAAGTCCCCTTCGGTCTTGCCCTGGAGTTGCTTGCTGAGTTCCGGCCGGATCTTGTCGGCCGGGGAGGTGGCTCCTGTCCCGGCCGGCGCGGCCTGTGCGCCCGTGCCGGTGGCGGCCAGACCTGTGACGACGAGGATCATCGCCGCGCCGGCGCTCACCAGGGATCTGGCTGTGCGCCTTGTGGGTGGATGTCTGAACATCGGTGGTGCCTCCTCCAGAACGACCCAGAGTTGAACGAGCCATGGTGGAGGGTGCAGGGACTCATCCCATGTGGATGAACCGGAACGGACCCCCTGGTGCCCCCCAAGGCACCGCGCGGGTCACGCCGGCTGCCCGTCTGGACACTATGATCGACACGAGAGGACGATCAAGAACGTGACGTAAGCAATCTGTCACCATCCGTTGGTCCGCTCTCGGGGAGCTTGCCAATTCTTGTCACGATCATGACGAAGCTGGGCAGAAATTTGCCCCTCTTTCCGGGTGGGTGCTGTGGGGGCACACGACGAAAGCAGGGTGCCGGACGGATCCGATCCGGCCGAGGAACCGTTCCCGCTGGTGATCGCGGTGACACCGTCACCGGTCGAGCGGATCCGGCTCGCGGAACGCCTCGAGGGCGTTGCGCCGCTGCTGCTGGTCTCCGACCTCGACGAGCTGCGCAGGCTGATCGCGGCCCCGCAGCGGCTGCCCCCGGCGCCGCCCGGGCGGGCGTCCCCCGCGGTCGAGGCGGCCGACGACACGCTGCTGATCGACTCGGCCCGGTCGACCGCGCGCTGCCGGGGCCGCGAGGTCGGCCTGACGCGACTCGAGCACGACCTGCTGACCTGCCTGAACACCGAGCCGATCCGGGTCTGGAGCTACGCCGAGCTGCACCGGTCGGTCTGGCGCGACGAGGGGCTGCAACGCAAGGCCGACGTGCAGTCGCTGGTGAAGCGGCTACGGCGCAAGCTCACCGGCATCGGCACCGGCGTGACCATCGACGCGGTGCGCGGCGTCGGATTCCGGCTGACCGACCACCAGCAGCCGAGGGTCAGCGGCTCCTAGGGTCCGCCTACGTGCGCAGCCCGCAGCGACGGGATCCGCGACGAGGTCTGCCTGACTTGGGCAGCCCGCGTCGGGGGCCGCGCTAAAGTGTCGGAAATCCGTGACATGTCGGCAACTTCCGACGTATCTTGGGGCGGTGCCCGAAGACGACGTGTTCCTCGCCCTGGCGAACCCTGTTCGCCGCAGGCTGCTGCAACTGCTCACGGAGGGGCCTCGCACGGCCGGGGAGCTGGCCGACCAGTTCGACCTGAGCCGGCCGGCCGTGGCCGAGCACCTGCAGGTGCTGCGGCGCGCGGCGCTGGTGCACGACGAGCCCAGAGGCCGGCAACGGCACTATCACCTGACCCCGGCCCCACTCGCCCAGGTCGGCGAGTGGCTGCACCCGTTCGAACGATTCTGGCGTGAGCGGCTGCGCTCGCTCGCCGATGTCGCCGAGGAGGACCAGTGACCACCACCGACACCATCGCCGTGGACCAGTTCGTCGACGCCCCGCCGAGCAGGGTCTGGCGCACGCTGACCGACCCCGAACTGCACGCCCGCTGGTGGGTGCCCGGCGACATCGCCGCCACCGTCGGCCACCGCTTCCACCTCCAGATGCCGGGCTGGGGAGCGGTGCCCTGCGAGGTTGTCGAGGTGGTCCCCGAACAGAAGCTCGTCTACACGTTCAACGAGACGTGGACGCTGACCTGGCGGCTCGCCGCGGAGGGCAGGGGCACGCGGTTGCTCTTCGAGCACAGCGGATTCGACCTCGATCAGAAGTCCGAGCGTGACGCCTTCAACCGGATGGGCCCCGGATGGCGCGACAAGGTGCTGCCGCAGCTCGCCCGGACCGCCGCTGAACCCGCCGGCTGAGCGTGCGCGGAACTACTGACGTCCTCCCGCGCCCGCGGCGGCGGGCCCGTCGGCCGGGACCGGAACCCACCGGTTGCGCCCTAACGGTCCGGGCTGTCGGCGGAGGCCATGACGCGCAGCGCGTTGGGGTCCAGGCCGATCCGGACCGGGGTCTCGCCGTACGGCTCCCCGTCGACCTCCACCCGCGCCGGCCGGTCGGTCTCCAGCCAGAGTTCGCGTACGGCGAGGAACGGCTCCTCGCCCAGGGTGCGACGGTGGCCGGTCGCCGCGTTGCGGGCCGTGTCGCGCAGCAGCCCACGGCGGGTGGGGCCGCCCACCGGGTACGCGACCAGCAGCCGGTCGTCGGCGTTCGCGTCCGCGGTGATCAGCCGCCCGGCGTGGAAGCCGCCGTTCGCCACGTACAGCTGGTGGGTGACGAAGTCGTGCCGCCGTCCCTCGGCGCGCACGGTGGCGCGCAGTGACCGGTGCCGGGTCAGCAGCGCCAGGGCGGTCATCGGGTACGCGAGCCGGCCGATGACCCGCTTGAGCCGGGGTGGCGTCCTGAGCATCACGTCGGCGGACAGGCCGATGCCGACGTGGTTGGTGAACCGCATGCTGCCCACGAGGCCGAGGTCGACGTCGATCACCTTGCCGTCGGTCAGGACCGCGACCGCCGCGTCGAGATCGAGCGGGATGCCGAGCGTGCGCGCGAAGTTGTTGGTGGTGCCCAGCGGCAGCAGGCCGAGCGCCATGTCGCGGTGGGCGAGCAGGCGGGCGGCGGTGCCGATCGTGCCGTCGCCGCCGCCGGCGACCAGGAGGTCCGGCCCGAGGTCGGCGGCGGCGGCGAGGCTCTGCTCGAGCTCGGCGGGCCGGTCGACCGGGTACGTGGCGAGCAGGGTGAAGCCCGCCGCGACCAGCCGCGACCGGGTCTCCTCGTAGAGCTGGCGGCCTCGGCGGGAATGGGCGTTGACGACGAGCGCCGCTCGCCGCTCCCGCCGGATGGCCGCGCTCAGCTCCTGCTTGGTCCGCATAGGGCCCGACCCTAGCGGCGGCCGGGCACGCGCCCGCGCACGGTCCGGTGCTCGCCGGACGCGGCTTCGCCCTGGGGCACCGGTGGTGGGCGCGGCCGGGACGACCAGGCCCGCGCCCACCACCGGGGACGGTCACGGATAGTTCGTCAGGTACACCTGCTGGTTGCTGGCGTTCGCGGTGCCGCCGGTGTTGTTGACCACCCGGTTGATGGTGCCCACGCCGCCGAGGGAGACGGTGACCATGTTGGTGAACCGCACGTTCGGGTTGGTCGGCGCCTCGATGGCCCGGTCGGCGACGACCGCCGGGTTGACGTTGAAGTAGCAGTAGCTGCCCAGCCCCCACGCCTGGTGACTGGTCACCGAGTCGGCCACCTTGTACGCGGCCCAGCCCCGGGTGGACCCGTTCGTCCAGGCGGCCTGGTTCGGCGGGTCGTACGGCATCTCGTTCTGGTAGAAGTACGTCCGGCCGCCGTTGCCGTTCCAGACGGTCTGGTACTTCTGGTAGTGCTCGACGAAGAGGCCGTACATCGTCACGTTGTCGCCGTTGACGGTGAGGCCGGTGTCGGCGGTGTTCACCGCCCAGCCGACGCCGTCGCCGTGGTCGGCCCGCCACAGCCACATGTGGTCGCCGATCACGTTGTCGCTGTTGACGGTCAGCGTGTTGGTGGCCCGGCCGACGCCCGGCCCGCCGATGCGGAAGAAGACGTCGTGCAGCGAGGTCGGGTTGGCGGCGTGGCTGGCCGCCGAGCCGGGCGGGCCGACCTCCATCAGCACCGGCGAGTTGACCTGGCCGGCCTCGAACATGATGCCGGCCACCTTCACGCCGTCGACGTCCGCCACGCGCATCGCGACGGTGCCGTTGTCGGCCTGGATGGTGGCCAGGCCGAGGCCGAGGACCACCGTGTCGGCGCGGTCGACCCGGATCGGTTCGGTGACGTGGTGCACGCCCGGGGTGAACAGCAGGTGCCGGCCCTGGGCGAGCGCGGCGTTGATGGTGGCCGCGCTGGTGCCGGGCCGCACGACGTAGAACTGGCTGAGCGAGATGGACGAGCCGGCCGGGGTCCTGCCGTACCAGCTGGTGCCGGTGGAGTTGGTGCGCAGCGCGGGCACGAAGACGCGGTACTCGCCGGTGCCGTCGACGTAGAGGAACGGCTTCTCCCGCACCTGCGGGGTCTGCGCGATGACGGTGTGCGACGGGTTCGGGAAGTGCGGCGGCGGCGCGCCGACCACGCCCTGGAAGACCATGTTCCACACCGAGCCGGTCCAGCCGTTGCCGAACTCGCTGTTGCGCGAGTACCACTGCTGCTGGGAGCCGGAGACGACGAGGCCGTCGATGCGGGTGTCGGCCATCAGGCCGCCGCTGGACCAGCCGTCGCCGCCGTTCCAGAGCTGGATCTGGTTCTGCGCGCCGCGCAGGTGCATCCGCCGGTACGGCGCGGCCTGCGACACCGCCCACCGCTCGACGGTCACCCCGGCGGGCAGGGTCACCGACAGGTTCTCCGCCGCGCGCCAGAAGTTCTGGGTGGCGTTGCCCCCCATCCAGAACGCCTCGACCCGGACGTGGCCGTTGAGGTTGACGTCGTCCGGGCTCATGCCGAGGCCGGCGACCTGGGTGAAGAAGCCGAGGTTGACGTCGGCGGTGTAGTTGCCCGGCTTGAACAGCACGGCGTAGCGCTGCGGGCCGAACTGGTTGGTCTCCTGCTGCGTGAAGAGGGTGTCCAGCCGGCTCTGGATGGTGGCGGTCGGCGTGGACGGGTCGAAGACGAAGGTGTTGGGGCCGAAGTTGGGGTTGCGCGGGTCGGTCGGCTCGACCGGTTCGCCGGTGTCGCCGCCGGTGATGTGCACCTGCAGTTCCCAGAGCGAGTAGCCGTAGCCGGTGGCGCGCGCGGTGCCGTACATCCGCAGGTAGCGGCCGGTGCCGGCGACGGTGAGGGTCTGCGTGCCGCCGGTGCCGGTGGTGGTGCTGTGGATGGTGGTCCAGGCGGCGCCGTCGTCGGAGGTCTGGAGCTGGAACGCCCGGGCGTACGCGGCCTCCCAGGTCAGCACGACCCGGCAGATCGTCCGGGTGCCGCCCAGGTCGACGCGCAGCCACTGGGGGTCGCTGGCCGTGCTGGCCCAGCGGGTGCCCGGGTCGCCGTCGACCGCGGCCGAGGCGGGCAGCCCGGCGTTCTCCACCGACGAGGCGGTGGCCGGGCGCCCCTGGGCGGCGTTGGCGCTGCCGCAGGCGGGATCGGCACCGCCGGTCTCGCCGTAGACCTGGAATTCCCACAGCGAGTAGCCGTAGGCGGTGCCGCGCGCGGTGCCGTACATCCGCACGTACCGGCCGGCGCCGCTGACGGTGAGGGTCTGCGTGCCGCCGGCACCGGCGGTGGTGCTGTGGATGGTGGTCCAGGCGGCACCGTCGTCGGAGGTCTGGAGCTGGAAGGCCCGGGCGTAGGCGCCCTCCCAGGCCAGGGTGACCTGGCTGATGGTGGCCCGGGCGCCGAGGTCGACCTGGAGCCACTGGGGATCGCTGAAGGCGCTCGACCAGCGGGTGCCGGTGTTGCCGTCGACGGCCGCCGCGGCGGGGGTGCCGGCGTTCTCGGTGGACGACGCGGTGACGGGGCGGCCCTGGGAGAGCAGGACCGGCGCGGCCTGCGCCGGGGGCGTCAGGCCGGTCGGCGCCAGCGCCGCGACGAGGGCGACCACCAGCCCGATGAGGGTACGCCGGCGGGGCGGCCGGCCCGGTGCCGGGCGTACGGATGTAGCGCGAGATGTCATGACTTCGCCTGTCGATAGGGGGTGCGGACGCCGGGCGCGACGGGGTGACGGGAGGGGCGACCGCGGTGCGTGCAGTGGTGCCACCGGGACGGGCACCGCGATCGGGGAGCGCTCTCGGCAGAGTGTTACGGCGCGGTTGCGACCGCGTCAAGACATCGATCTATAACGCTGTTATATATCCCGAATGCTCGATGCGTCCGGTATCGCCCCGGCGAGCCTCGCGGGCGGGCGCCTCAGGGCCGGACGCCCCCGGCCGCGAGCAGCCGGGCGATCGGCAGGGTGGCCGCGCCCAACGCCACCGCGTCCACGCCGAGCCGGCACAGCTCGATCGACGCCTGCGCGTACGGCTGGCGCAGGGCCTGCCGGCCGGCGGCCTCGCGTACGGCGGGCAGCAGGTCGCCCAGCGCCATCGCCGCCCAGCCACCCAGCACCACCCGCTCCGGGTTGAACAGGTTGATCAGGTTGGCCACCCCGGCCCCCAGGTAGCCGGCGGTCTCGTCGAGCACCCGGCGGGCGGTGGCCGACGTGGCGGCGGCCTCGACCAGGGCGCCGAGCTGGGACTCCTCGTCGTCGCCCGGCACCGCCCGGCCGCGCCGCGCCTCCCGGTACCGGTCGATGATCGCCTCGGCGCCGACGTACGCCTCGAGGCAGCCCCGCGCCCCGCAGCGGCACGGCCGCCCACCGTACACCAGGGTGGTGTGTCCCCACTCCCCCGCGCTGCTCGACGCCCCCCGGTAGGTGACCCCGTTGGTCACCACGGCGGCCCCGACGCCGGAGCCGACCAGCGCGAACACGGCGTGCCGGGCGCCCCGTCCGGCGCCGAACCACATCTCCGCCTGGCCCAGCGTCTTGGCGCCGTTGTCGATGCGCAGCGGCAGGTCGGTGCCGGCGGCGATGAGGCTCTCCAGCGGCACCCCGTCCCAGCCGAGGGCCTGGGCGTGCACCACCGCCCGCTCCCTCTGCTCCACCACGCCGGAGACGCCGACGCCGACGCCGAGCACGTCGTCCGGGGCCACCCCGGCCCGGGTGGTGACCGCGTCGATGCCGGCCAGCACGTGCCCGGCGACCACGGCCGGCTCGGTGCGCACCGGGTCCAGCGGGTACTCGACGCTGGCCAGCAGGGCCATCGCGAAGTCGAACAGCTCGACCCGCACCCGCGTCTCGCCGACGTCCACCCCGACCACGAACGCGAAGCGCGGCGCGACCCGGAGGATCATGCTGGGCCGGCCGCCGTCGGACTCGGCCGCGCCGGCCTCGACGACGAGGCCCTCGTCGATCAGGTCGCCCACCACGTTGCTCACCGCGGGCTGGCTGAGCCCGGTGCTGCGGACCAGGTCCTGGCGGGTCAGCGGGCCGTCGAGGAAGAGCTTCGACAGCAGCGCCGACCGGTTCCGCAGCCGGACGCCGCGATTCGTCGCTCGCGCCAACTCCACACGCCACCTCGATCCCCCGGGTCGTCCGAGGCGACTGTACGACCCCGTGCTTGACGGCTCCCGCCGACAGCCACTTTAATGACGACATTCATTAAGCCGTGATGTAACTCGCGCTACACGTCGGCGAACCGCCGTCGGAACACTCGCCCCACCCCCGTAACCGGAAGGGCAGCTCGTGTCGAAACGGCACCTCGCGATACTCACCGCCGTCGTCCTGGCGGCCGCATCCCTGACCGCCTGCGGCGGTTCGGGCGACGACTCCTCCGCCGGTGGCGCGAAGACGCTGACCTACTGGGCCAGCAACCAGGGCGCCAGCCTGGAGGCCGACAAGCAGATCCTCCAGCCGGAGCTGGACAGGTTCGAGCAGCAGACCGGCATCAAGGTCAACGTCGAGGTGGTGCCCTGGTCGGACCTGCTCAACCGGCTGCTCGCCGCCGCCGCCTCCGGACAGGGCCCGGACGTGGTGAACATCGGCAACACCTGGTCGGCCTCGCTGCAGGCCACCGGCGCGCTGGTCGAGTTCGACGACGCCACCCTCGCCAAGGTCGGCGGCAAGGACCGGTTCGTGCCGGCCGCGCTGGCCGCCGCCGGCGCCCCCGGCAAGCCGCCCGCGGCGGTGCCGCTCTACAGCCTCGCCTACGCCCTCTACTACAACAAGAAGGCGTTCGCCGACGCCGGCATCGCCAGTCCGCCCACCACCTGGGAGCAGGTGGCCGAGGCCGGCCGGAAGCTCACCGGCGGCGGCAGGTGGGGCCTGGCGGTCGAGGGCGCCAACCCGTCGGAGAACGCGCACCACGCGTTCACCTTCAGCCAGCAGTACGGCGGCGAGTGGTTCGACTCCGCCGGCAAGCCGACCTTCGACACCCCGCAGAACGTCGCCGCGGTCAAGCGCTACGTCGACCTGATGGCCACCGACAAGATCGTCAACCCGAGCAACGCCGAGTACGCGCAGAACCAGTCGGTCTCCGACTTCGCCAACGGCAAGGCCGCGATGCTGCTCTGGCAGGCCGCCGGGTCGAACCTGAAGTCGCAGAACATGGCCCCCGACGCGTACGGCGTCGCCCCGGTGCCGTTCCCGGCCGCCCCGCCGGCCGGCGGCAAGAAGGTCAACAGCATGGTCGCCGGGATCAACATGGCGGTGTTCAAGCACACCAGGAACAAGGACGCCGCCCTGGAGTTCGTCAAGTTCATGACCAGCGACGCCGAGCAGATCGCGCTGAACAGGACGTACGGGTCGCTGCCGGCCGTCAAGACCGCCGCCGGGGACGCGGCGTTCGCCGCGCCGGAGCAGAAGGTGCTCCAGGAGACCCTCGCCACCACGGCCGCGCCCCTGCCGCAGGTGCCCGACGAGAGCACCTTCGAGACGCTGGTCGGCACCGCCATCAAGGAGCTGTTCGCCGACGCGGCGAGCGGCAGGCCGGTCACCGAGGACAGCGTCCGGCAGAAGCTGAGCCGGGCCCAGCAGCAGATGCGCTGACCCGCCGGACCGGTGGCCGTGGGAGGGACGCCGACCCTCCCACGGCCACCCAGCGAGAGGACCTGTGATGGCAACCAGCACCACCGGCCGGGACGTCGTCGTGCCCGACCGGCCGACCCGCTCCGGGACAGCGGCCGGGGGCCGCTCCCGGCCCCGCCGGTCGCTCCTGCCGTACCTGCTGCTCGCCCCGGCCGTCGCGCTGGAGCTGGCGATCCACGTGGTGCCGATGCTCGTCGGCGCGTGGATGAGCCTGCTGGAGCTGACGCAGTTCCACATCCGCGAGTGGTCGACCGCCCCCTTCGTCGGCCTGGAGAACTACCGGATGGTGCTCGATTTCGACTCCGCCGCCGGGGCCGAGTTGCTGCACTCGTTCGGGGTGACCGTCGTCTACACCAGCGCCTCGGTCGGGCTCTCCTGGGTGCTCGGCACCAGCGCCGCCGTGCTGCTGCAACGGCCCTTCCGCGGTCGCGGCGTGCTGCGCGCGCTCTTCCTCACCCCGTACGCGCTGCCGGTCTACACCGCCGTGATCACCTGGAGCTTCCTGTTCCAGCGGGACACCGGCCTGGTCAACCACGTCCTGGTCGACCAGCTGCACCTGCTCGACGACAAGCCGTTCTGGCTGATCGGCGGGAACAGCTTCTTCGCGCTGCTGATCGTGTCGATCTGGCGGTCCTGGCCGTTCGCCTTCCTGTGCATCATGGCCGGCCTGCAGAACATCCCCGGCGAGCTGTACGAGGCCGCGGCCATGGACGGGGCCGGCTTCTGGCGCCGGCTGCGCTCGGTGACCCTGCCCATGCTGCGGCCCGTGAACCTGGTCCTGCTGCTGGTGCTGTTCCTCTGGACGTTCAACGACTTCAACACCCCGTACGTGCTCTTCGGCGGCTCGGCCCCGGAGCAGGCGGATCTGATCTCCATCCACATCTACCGCAGCTCCTTCAAGACCTGGGACTTCGGCTCCGGCTCGGCGATGTCGGTGGCGCTGCTGCTGTTCCTGCTCGTGGTCACCGCCGCGTACCTGCTGATCGCCAACCGCCGGAGGAACGATGCGTGAGACCGCCGCCGAGCGCTGGGCCCGCCGGGTGGTGCTGACCCTGCTCGCGATCTTCGTCCTGGTGCCGCTGTACGTGATGGTCAGCTCGGCGCTCAAGCCGCTGCAGGACGTGCAGAACGCGTTCACGTGGTGGCCGCGCCGCCCGACGCTGCAGGCGTTCGTGGACATGTGGTCGACCGTGCCGCTCGGCCGTTACCTGATGAACAGCCTGGTCGTCTCCAGCGTGGCGGCGGTCTTCTCGGTCGCCGTGGCGATCTTCGCCGCGTTCGCGGTGAGCCGCTACCGGTTCCGCGGCCGGGGCCTGTTCTCGGTGACCGTGCTCTCCACCCAGATGTTCCCCGGCATCCTGTTCCTGCTGCCGCTGTTCCTCATCTACGTCAACCTCGGCAACGCCACCGGCATCCAGCTCTACGCCAGCCGGACCGGCCTGATCATCACGTACCTCACCTTCTCGCTGCCGTTCTCGATCTGGATGCTGGTCGGCTACTTCGACTCCATCCCGCGCGGGCTCGACGAGGCCGCGCAGGTCGACGGCGCCGGGCCGCTGCGCACCCTGTTCCAGGTGGTGCTGCCGGCGGCGGTGCCCGGCGTGGTCGCGGTGACCGTGTACGCGTTCATGACCGCCTGGGGCGAGGTGCTGTTCGCCTCGGTGATGACCAACGAGGACAGCCGCACCCTGGCGGTCGGCCTGCAGGGCTACTCCACCCAGTTCAACGTCTACTGGAATCAGGTGATGGCGGCCTCGCTGGTGGTCAGCGTCCCGGTCGTCGCCGGCTTCCTGGCGTTGCAGCGCTACTTCGTCGCCGGCCTCACCGCCGGCGCGGTCAAGTGAGCCATGTTCACCGCGCGCCATGAGGAGAACCGAGAAGTGCCGGACCTGTCCAACCTGCCGCCCGACTTCCTGTGGGGCGTGGCCACCTCGGCGTACCAGATCGAGGGCGCCGTCGACACCGACGGCAGGACGCCGTCCATCTGGGACACGTTCTGCCGCGTTCCGGGGGCCGTCGACAACGGCGACACCGGCGCCGCCGCCTGCGACCACTACCACCGGTGGCCGGAGGACGTGGGGCTGATGCGGCGCCTCGGCGTCGACGCGTACCGGCTCTCGGTGGCCTGGCCCCGGGTGCGCCCGGACGGCGTCGGCGCGGTCAACCCGAAGGGGCTGGACTTCTACGACCGGCTGGTCGACGCGGTGCTGGCCGCCGGGGTCCGACCGTTCGTCACGCTCTACCACTGGGACCTGCCGCAGGTGCTCCAGGACCGGGGCGGCTGGCCGGAGCGGTCGACCGCCGAGGCGTTCGCCGACTACGCCGCCGTGGTGGCCGCCCGCCTCGGCGACCGGGTGGCGGACTGGACCACCGTCAACGAGCCGCTGTGCGTGTGCTGGATCGGGCACCTGGAGGGGCGGATGGCCCCGGGCGAGCGGGACCTGACCCGGGCCGTGCGTGCCTCGCACCACGTGCTGCTCGGGCACGGGCTGGCCACCCGGGCGATCCGGGCGAACGCCGCCCGCCCGGCGTCGGTCGGGCTGGTGCTCAACCTCAGCCCGATCGAGCCGGCGACCGACCGGCCGGCGGACGTCGCGGCGGCCCGACGGATGGACGGCCACGTCAACCGCTGGTGGTTGGACCCGGTACACGGCCGCGGCTACCCCGCCGACATGCTCGCCGCGTACGGCGTGGAGCCGCCGGTGCGCGGCGACGACCTGGCCGTGATCGCCACCCCGACCGACTTCCTCGGCGTCAACTACTACTTCCGTCAGGTGGTGGTCGACGACCCGGCCGGGCCGCCGCCGCACGCCCGGCAGGTGCCGGTACCCGGGTCGGTCGAGACCGCGATGGGCTGGGAGGTGTGCCCGGCCGGGCTGGAGCGGCTGCTCGTCGCGGTGAACGAGGAGTACCGGCCGGCGAAGATCATCGTCACCGAGAGCGGCTCGGCGTGGCCGGACGAGGTCACCCCGGACGGCGCGGTGGAGGACAAGGAGCGCACCGACCACCTGGAGCAGCACCTGGCCGCCTGCGCCGCCGCGGTCGGCCGGGGTGTCCCGCTCGCCGGCTACTTCGTCTGGTCGCTGCTCGACAACTTCGAGTGGGCGTACGGCTACGACAAGCGGTTCGGCCTGGTGCACGTGGACTACCCGACCCAGCGGCGGACGGTCAAGGCGAGCGGTCTGCGCTACGCCGAACTGATCCGCGCTCACCGGCAGCTCACCCGATCGGCCGGCGCCGCCCGGTGAGCCGATGACGGGCCGACGGGGCCCGGGAAACCCTGGGCGCCGCACCGGGCGGCGCCCAGGGACCCCGCCCGGCGGGCCCGGGAAGACAGGAAACGCTTTGCCCCGGACGGGGAGAGGTTGCTAGGGTCGCGCCCACGCGAGAGGCGCGTGACCAGCGGGACAGGGAGGTTGATGAATATGGCCGTCGCCGGCCCCCATCAGCATGCCCTTGTCCGGCCCGCGCCATAGCAGAGCGCGGTCCGGGTCGGTTCCAACGACCAGGAGTGACACGTGCTTTCCTCTTCCTCGTCAGCCCACGCTGACCTGACCACCGCCCGTCTCGTCCTTCGGCCCTGGAGCGCCGCCGACGTCGCCGCCGTCCTCGGCGACACCGGATCGGTCCACTGGGCGGACGACTTCCCCGCCGACGGAGATCGCGTCATCGCCGGCCTCTTCGACCAGCACCCCGCATGGCTCGGCGAGTACGGCCACCGCCTCATCGTCGAGCGGGACAGTGGCCTGGTGGTGGGCTCGGTCGGCCTGTTCTGGCCGCCCGCCGACGGCACCGTCGAGATCGGATACGGCATCGTGCCGTCCCGCCGCGGCCGGGGCTACGCCCCTGAGGCCACCCGGGCGCTGGCGGAGTTCGCCCTCGCCGCCCCGGACGTCCACACCGTGGTCGCCACCGTGGAGTTGTCGAATCCGGCCTCCGTCCGCGTGTTGGAGAAGGCCGGCTTCCACCGGTACGCCACCGAGGAGACGCTGGCCCGCTTCACGATGATTAGCCCGGACCACCGCCAGCAGTGACCCGGCGGGCCGGCGCGGCAACCCCCGCAACCAGTGCGGGTGTTCGCCGCGCCGGCCCTTGCGGCGCTGAGGTCACCGCGGGACGCGACGGGCGGCGGCCACCGGTGCGGCCCACCGCGGGCCCGGCGGTCAGCCGGGTGAGCGCAGCCTGACCGGCGGGCCGAAGCGCACCGGCACGCCCGGCGAGTACAGCACGCTGGCCGGCGGCCCGGCGGGCGGCGGCAGCCCGGCGGCGGCGACCAGTTCGTCGTCCAGGTGCAGCAACTCGGCCCGGTGCAGCGGCCAGCGGGGATGCCAGTTCGGCAGGTGGCGCGTGCGCCCGTACGCCCGGGTGTGCAGTCCCCACCGGGCGGTGACGAAGTGCTCCAGCGGGGTCGGGTCGGCGATGGCCCCACCCACCCGGACCACCATCCGGCTCGTGGCCCCGACCGGGCCGGGCCAGCGGCGCCGGCACCGGTAGGTGTAACGGTCGCCGTCGCGGTCGAGCCGCATCGCCGACCACATGTACGGCAGCCGCAGGGTCGCCCGGGCGACCAGCACCGGGACCAGCCGGGACGCGTCGAGCGAGCGGAACACCACGGCCCGCCGGCCGGTGTCGTCGACCGAGTAGAGCCGGACGTTGGTCTCCCAGAAGCTCCCGAAGTACGGCACCCCCGGCCCCCGACCGAGGCCCAGCCCCACCATGCGGAAGCCGATCAGGCCGACGTAGCTGAGCCCGTCGAGGGTGTCCGGGCGGGTCCCGGCCGGCAGCAGGGGCGCGACGAGCTCCGGCGCGACCGCCCAGTGCAGGAAGGTGAGATCCTGCCAGCGCTGCCGCAGGACCGCTCGCGGGAACGCCTGTTCGGGCGCGCAGTCCACCGGCTCGATGTGCACGTGTTCATCCTGCCCCGGCCGGCCGGCGGCCGGCGACCGGGTCGCGGCACCTCGGGCGCTGAAGCGCCGGTGTCCGGCCCGAGCGCGGCGGGTGTCGAACAACTCGCCGCGCCGCGAAACGTGCGGCGCCCTCGGAACCGGATGACCGCTCGGGGCCCGTCATGGACCTGCCGGCCGCACCGCCCAGGGCCGTCGCCACGTTCACCGGCAGGTCCTCCGACGAATTGTCGGTGGGCGCCGTTACCGTCGTACCCGTGGTGACCGTCGCCGACGTCCGTTCGCTGGCCCGGACGTTGCCCCGCAGCAGCGAGCACCTCGTCCGCGACCGGGTGAAGTTCCGCGTCGGCCCCATCGTCTACGTCGCGTTCTCCCGCGACGAGCTGACGATGGGCTTCGGCTACCCGAAGGAGCAGCGGAACGAGCTCGTCGCCGCCGAGCCGGACCTGTTCTTCCTGCCCGGCGCGTCCGACCTGCGGTTCAACTGGCTGTGCTGTCATCTCACCCGGCTCGGGCCCGAGCAGATGACCGAGCTGGTGACGGAGGCGTGGCGGATGGTGGTGCCGAAGTTCCTCGCGCGGCAGCGGTTGGGTCACTGACCAGGCCCGCGACGGGCATCGGGAGATGCCCGGCTCGCCCCGCGCCGCCTTGCCGCTCCGCGGGGATCCCCGCACGACCGGCGTAGTCGGCGGTCAGCGGTCGGGATGGGCGCGGGCAACGACCTCCTCGGGGCTCAGCGGCGCCTTCGGGTGGTGGGTGAGGCACAGCGGTGTGCGCACCTTGACGAACGAGAACCCCTCCCCAGCCGCGTAGAACTCGCCACTGTTCAGCAGGCCGATGTCGGGGAGCCGCCCACCCTTCGCCTCGGCGAGCTGACGGGCCGCGTCGATCTGCGCGGGCGCGTTGAGCAGCCCGAAGAACTGCGTCGTCGCGTTACCGGAGATCTGGTTGTGCAGACCCTTGGGCGCCTGCGTGGCAAAGACCAGACCGAGCCCGTACTTGCGGG
The DNA here is from genome assembly GCF_051386395.1 of Micromonospora sp. URMC 106. Lineage (NCBI taxonomy): Bacteria > Bacillati > Actinomycetota > Actinomycetes > Micromonosporales > Micromonosporaceae > Micromonospora > Micromonospora sp. URMC 106. Next base: position 149,572 of record NZ_JBPQTP010000001.1, on the reverse strand, counting down.
CCTGCGACGCGAGCGCGATCGAGCTGGCCGTGCAGGGCGTGTTGCCGGTCGACGGAGCGAACGTCTGCGCCTCGTCCATGACGAACAGCCCACCCAGTGGCCGGTCACCGGCAGGGTGCCGCTTGATCCAGGCGAAGAGCGCCATCTGCAACTGGTTGACGAAGCTCTGCCGTTCCTGGTCGGAGGTGAGACCGACAAAGCTGATCACCGAAATCCGGGCCCGCCGTCCCGGCGAGGGCGTCAGCAGCAGCCCCGGGTCGGCCGGTGCACCGACCCCACCGAAGAGCGGATCGGTGACCATCGCCGCCTTGAGCGTCTCGGCCAGTTCCTGGGCGAACTTGTCGGCGCGGGCCAACCGGCTGACCCCGTCGGGCAGGTCGGCGAGGAACTCGGTGAAGCCCGGCAGGCCCACCATTCCGCTCCTCGCGTACGCGTGGAGGGCCTCGGTGAGGACGGCCTTGCCCTGCTGGGCCAGCCGGGTCGAGCGGTCGACGCCCGCGCGCGGCGCGAGCGCCTCCACGGCGGAGCGGACCGCCTGGTCGAACTCGTCCGGCCAGTCGCGCAGCGAGGTGAGGTCGGGCAGCGGCTGGAAGCTCAGCGGCCGCCCGGCGGTGACCCGGGGCGTCCACACCACGACCTCGGTGTGGGTGAGGTAGTCCTCGGCCCGTTCGGCGTCGCCCGGACCCCAACCGCTCGGTGGGTCGGGCCACGGGTCGCCGAGCCGGGCGAGGTCGTTGTTGGGGTCGAGCACGATGGCGGAGACGCCCTGCCGCGCGCACTCCTCGACGAGCCGGCGGATGAGCACCGTCTTGCCCGAGCCGGATCCGGCGAACACGACCGTGTGCCGGCGGAGTGACTCCAGGTCGACCCTGAAGGGATGGCCACCCCCGAGGGTGCGTCCCAGCCCGATCGAGCGCCCGTCGGCCGCAGCGGCGACGGGGTGGGGCGTCCGGCCGTCGAGCACCAGGTCGACCGCCTCGGAGCCGGCGGGCGCCGGCACGGCGGCGGGACCGGTCGACGGGCTGCTGGCCGCGTCGGCGGGCGGCGCGGCGACGTCGGCGGGCAACTCGTCCCGCAGTGCGGGCACGGTGGCGCCGGACGCCGGGTCCGCCCCGGGCAGGACCGCCCGAAACAGGGCGGTGCCGCTGGCCGGGCGGCGGAGCACCAGCCACTCCTGCAACGCGGTGGACGGCTCGGCCGCCAGCACCGACAGCGCCGCGAAGACCCGCAGGTCCGCCTCCGCCACCCCGCAGCGGACACCACCGGCCGCGTCGAAGGCGGCCAACACCTCGGTCGTCCGCCTTCCGGTCGGCCACGGGCTGTTGCGCAGCAGCACCAGCCGGCGTTGCGGCAGGTCCCGGTCGAGCCCCGCCATGGTGCAGGCGGCCTTGACCCGCGCGGTGACCGCGATCGCGTTGGGGTGCGCGACCGCCCGGAAGCACCAGTGCGCCTCGTTCTCGGTGGCCTCGTCGAGCACCTCGACCAGCCGCGCGTGCAGGGCGGGCTTGCGCCCCGGCGGCGGATCGTACTTGTAGGTGGCGCCGGTCGGGGCCTGCTCGGCGATCCAGGCGGCCAGACCGGCCGCGAGAAGCGGCGGCATGCGCTCGTCCTCGGTGTGCGGGTCGAGGGCCGCCGCCACGTCCGCCGCCGCGACCAGCCGCGCGAACCGGGCGTCCAGCTCGCGCAGCTGGCGCTCGTCCGTCGCCGGGTCGCCGACGCCCGCGACGGCGACCGACACCGGTGTCGCATCGGCGCCCTCGATGAGCCGGTCGAGTTCCACCACCTCGTCCCGGTCGCGGCACCAGGCGACGTGGCGGTCCACCCGGCGCAGCAGGGCGCGCGGCGTCAGGGTGGGCGCGTCGACGAACGCGGCGGGGTCGATGGGCCACGTGGGGTGAGGCGGTACGTAGTGCGGGCCCGCGAAAGCGGCGGCGAGGCGCTTCGCGACGATCGCCCGGCCGATCTGCGGGGTGGGGATCCGGTCCGGGAGGGTCGCCTGGCGGAACCGGTCGCCGACCGGGGTGGGCGCGCTGCGGGTCAGCAGCTCCCAGGTGTCCGGCAGGCAGGAGACGACCACCAGCGTGCGGCGGGTGACGTCGCGGAGCTTGAGCAGGCCGTCGGCGATCGGGCCGATCACCTTGGCCTGGCCGTCCTCCAGGCCGGCGTGCTGATCCAGCAGCGACGTGCTGGTCTGGGCGAAGAGGGTGTCGAGCTGGTCGACGGCGATGACCGTGGGGTCCAGCGTCAGCGCCATCAGCCGGGAGATGTCCTGGACGACCTGCTGTGGGGTCCGGATCGCGGCGCTCAGTCCCCACGCCGCCCGCCCGGCCGGGTCACCCGGCTCGGAGATCAGGTGGGCGTAGCCGACGTCCTGCGCCTCGAAGTCGACGGCGCCGTGCAGGACCAGCGCCCGCGCGGTGTCCTGGCAGTCCCGCCCGACCTCCCGGTCGCGGGTGCGCAGCGCCCGGACGAAGGCGTCGAGCTGCCCGCGGTCCACCGGTCGGGTGCCCGCCACCGCGTCGCGTACGTCGACCGGGAGGCCGAGCTGCGCGGTGAGCCGGCGCAGGAAGGTACGCAGCTGGGTGCCCCAGCCGATCGCGTCGCGGCCCATGCCCTCGACCAGGGCCAGGGCGACGCTCTCCCAGAACGTCTTGCCACTGACCAGCTCGACCAGGAAGAAGTAGCCGCCGTCGTGCTGGATGCGTTCGCGTACCGCGCCGAGCAGGTGGGTCTTGCCCGCGCCCGCGCGGCCCTGCATGGCCACGCCGAGCGGCACGCTGGTGTCGTCGGTGCGGGCCCGGGCCACCCCGCGCAGGATCTCCGCGACCACCTTCTCGTGCAGCTCCGGCACGTTGTGCCGGCTGGGCCGCCAGACGTCGTCGGGGGTGACCGCCGGGCTGAGACTCACCGCCTCCAGTGCGGTCCGCTGGTCGTCGGGGATCACGCCGGGCCGATCGCCAGGGCGTGGTTGTCCTCGTTTCCGATCCGCACGGCGGCGGCCCGGTCGCGCGGGGTCAGCGACTTGGTGTTCGCCACCGGGATGATGCGAACGTCGTCCCGGCCGACCATGGCCCGCAAGGTGGCGTCCACCATGGCCTGGTCCTGATCGGCGAGGCGGTCCCGGACGTCGGCGAGGCCGACCCAGGCGCCCGGGGCCTTCGCCAGGTCCCGGTACGCCGCGCGGACCAGCCCTTCCACCTGCGCCGAGGCGACCGGAGCGGCTGCCTCCGGCGTGCCGGCGGTGGCGGCGACGGACTCGTCGGTCCGCGTGAAGAAGTCGCCGTGGCTGACCCGGAGCCGGTCCAGCGACCGGTGCAGGTTGGACAGCACGGTGAACAGCGACCGGCTCGCGGAGCCGCCCTGCTTCGGCGGCGTGGCGGTGTGCAGCTGACGCACCACCCGCCAGCCCTCGTCGGTCAGCTCGTGCGCGAACGGCCGATGCGTCCGGTCGGTCTCGACCAGGCCCAGCTTGACGAGCTTCTCGTTGTCCCTGCCGGTCAGCGCGAAGCCAGCCAGCTCACGCAGCTCGACGTTGGTGAGTCGGCGTGCCTCGACCATCAGCACCACAAGGGCGTTGATCTGGTTCGGCGTCAGGCTCGGGACGTCCGCCGGGCTCGTCATGATGTCTCATCTCCGTGGGGGTGCGTGCCGCCCGCGCGTCGCCGGGCCAGCAGACGACGGATCCCGTCGACCACCGCCTGCGCGTCGGACAGCACCTGCTCGTTGGTGAAGCGGAGCACGTCCAGGCCGAGGAGTTGCAGCTGCACGTCCCTCCGCCGATCGTTGGCGAAAGCGATTCGCCCCCGATGTTCCGGGCCGTCCACCTCGACCGCAAGCCCTTCCGCGGGCCAAAAAAGATCCAGCCGGTACGACTCGCCGAGCCTGTGCCACTCGTACGTCTGGTTCCACCGCCGGCCCCGCGCCCACTCGTGTGGCGCGAGCGCACGTTCCAGCGCCTGCTCGGCTGCGCTGTCGCCGCGCGGTACACCCGCGATCGGCGGCCAGGCCAGCACGACCGGATCACGCCGGGCGATGGTGTCGGGAATCCGACCGGCCGGGCCGGCCAGCTCCACGAAGCGCGTCGGCACCGCCACCGGTACCGAACGGACCCGGTCGGCGTGGCGCAAGGGCGCGCCGGCCAGCCAGACCGTGAAACCACCGTGCCGCACCAGCCACTCGGCCGCCGCCACGAGCGTCCGCTCGGCGTCCGGGCCCAGTTCGGGCAGAGCGACCAGGAGTAGACAGCCCTCTCGGTCGTACGCCTCGGCGATCACTCGGGCGAGCCCGGCGGCGCGTACCTCCGCCGGGAAGCGGGTGCGGCCACCGGGCTGGCGTGCGCCGCGTAGCCCACGCTCGGCGAGGTCGGCGAGGAACGGGCCGAAGTGCCGGGAGCGGGCGGCGGCGCGGGCCGCGAGGGCGCGGACCGCCGCCGCGCCCAGCGGCCCGCCCCCGTCGAGGCGGTCGGCTCCCGGCAGCCAGCGGGGGAACATCGCGAGCACCACGGCGTCCAGTTCGTCGAGGAGCACGTCCACCAGGTCGCCGAGGGGGCCCACGACGGTGGGCCGACAGTGCACGATCGCCGGCGCCGCCGGCGGCAGCGGGTCCAGCGCCACCCGGAGCAGCTCGGGGTCGGCGTCCGGCAGGTGACTGACCCGCCGTGGCGGCGGACCGGCCCACCAGTCCGAGGTCACCGCGACGCGGTGCCGTGGAACGGGTGCTCCTCGTTCCGCTCCGCCCCGACCGGGTCGAGCGCGTCGGAAGTGGCCCGGCAGCGACGCAACATCTCCCTACCCTCGCGCCAGTCCTGAAGGTACGCAACCGCGACGGCAGCGCGCGGGTTTCGTCGGCCTCGCGGGCGGCCTCGGGTCACCTGGTCCGCAATCCGGGCCCGATGCCCCGCCCTGTCGAAGCATCGTGGCGGGCCGTGTTGCGGGAGTCGGGCCCACCGAGCAGGCGCGGTGGCCATGGTCACCACCGTCCGTCGGCACCTGTGTGCCGAACGCGGCATCGCCAAGGAACGTGTCTACTTCGGTGGCTACTGGAAGGTCTCCGCGCACTGAGCGTCGAGCTGCCGACGCGTCCCTCCTCGTCCCGGCCCGGTCAGCCGTCGCCGGCGGTCCGCTCCCCCAACAGCGCACGGATCTCGTCGGCCTCGGGGTCGCCGAGTTCGTCGAAGACCGTCAGCGCCTCCCGCCAGCAGGACCGGGCGCCGTCGGTGTCCCCCAGCGCACCGAGCGACCGTCCCAGCGCCAGCAGGGTCCTTGCCCTGCCGTGCTCGTTGCCGGTGGCCAGGTGCAGCCGCACCGCGTCGCGGAAACGCAGGATCGCCCGCTCGTGGTCGCCGAGCTCCGCGTGGGCCTCGCCCAGGTTGGCGATGCAGATGGCCTCGGCGTACCGGTCACCGGCGTCCCGCATGGCGGTCAGCGCCTCCTCGTGGCGGGCGATCGCCTCGCCCGGCTCGCCGAGCAGGACGTGGCACTGCGCCATGTTCTGCAGCGCCACCCCCTCGCCCCGCCGGTTGCCCCGCAGCCGGTGCTCCTGCCGGGCGAGGGCGAACGTCGCCAGCGCCTCGGCGGGCCGACCCGCCTCGGCGTGGGCGACGGCCAGGCTGTTCAGGCTGGTCGGTCGCCAGTCACGGTCACCGCTGGCCTCGTGCAGCCGCAACGACTCCTGGTACAGCTCGATGGCCTCCGGATAGCGCCGGCTCTCGCACAGCGCGGTCGCCAGGCTGGCCAGCAGCGCCCCCTCGGCCCGCGGGTCGCCCAGGGCGCGGGTGGCGGCCACGCCGACGTCGGTCGCCGCCCGCCAGTCCTCTCGGCGCTTGGCGATGTACCAGTACGCCGACGCCGCCAACGCCAGCTGCCAGGCGTGCTCGGGCGCCCCGCCCGTCGCCGCCGCGCAGACCACCGGCACCAGGTTCGTCCGCTCCTCCTCGCACCAGTTCAGCGCGGCCTGGTAGCTCTCGAACCGTACGGGCTCGACCAGGGGCGGCGAGGCCGGATCGAAGTGGGGCCGGTGCGGTTGCAGTACCCGTTCGGCGGCGCTGACCGTGTGCAGGTACCAGTCGAGGAGCCGGCCGAACGCGAGCCGGCGTTCATCGGCGTTCTCCGGCGCGTCGGCCAGCTCCCTGGCGTACGCGCCGACCAGGTCGTGGAACTGGTAGCGGTCCGGTGCCGGCTGCTGCAGCAGGTTGGCCCGGTGCAGCTCGGCGGCCAGGTCCCTGGCCCGTGGCACGGCGAGGCCCGCGAGCGCCGCCGCCGCGCGGACACCGATGCTCTCCCCCGGGTGCAGGGCCAGTCGCCAGAACAGCTCGGCCGCTGGTGGCGACAGCCAACGGTACGACCAGGAGAAGACGGTGCGGAGGTTGGTGTCGGGGCCGTCGCGCGCTTCGAAGGCGTCCAGCAGGCGGCCCCGACGCAGTTCGTCGAGCAGGTCGTCGAGGGGCCGGTCCGGCAGGTCCAGCGCGCGGGCGGCGACGATACGGATCGCCAGGGGCACGTGGCCGCAGTAGTCCGCGAGCGCCTCCCGCTCGTCGGGCCGGGATCCGCGCAGGCATCCGGCGATCAGGTCCATGGACTCGGCCGGGCGCAGCGGCGCGAGCCTCAGCGGCACCGCCTGTTCCCGCACGAGCAGGCCGGAGAGTCGGCGGCGGCTGGTCACGACGACCAGGCCGGTCACGTTTCCGGGCAGCAGCGGCCGGACCTGCGCGGCGTCGTAGGCGTTGTCCAGCACCATCAGCAGCCGGCGACCGTCGGTCAGGCTGCGCATCCGCGCGCACTGGGAGTCGAGGGTGGGCGGCAGGTCCGACGGCGGCACGCCGAGCGACAGCAGCAGACGGGGCAGCGCCTCCGCCGGTGTCATCGGGGTGTCACCGGGGCTGAATCCGCGCAGGTCGAGGTACACCTGGCCGTCCGGGAAGGCGTCCCGCCGCAGGTGGCCCCAGTGCAGGGCGAGGGCGGTCTTGCCGATCCCGCCCATCCCGTCGACCACGACGATGCCGGGGCGGCCGGTGCGTCGGACGGCGTCGAGCTGGGCGTCGAGCGCGGCCAGTTCGGGCTGCCGGCCGACGAATCCGCCGGGCGCGTGGGGAAGCTCCGCGGGGCGTACGGGCGGATTGTCCGGGGCGCGGCGCGACAGCTGCACGGGAGGCGGGGGCGGGGCCGACGGGACGTCCAGCGGACGGTCGGCCCGCAGGATCGCGGCTTCCAGCCGCTGCAGTTCCGGGGTGGGATCCAGCCCGAACTCGCCGGCCAGCCGGGCCCGCAGGTCGCGGTAGGTGCGCAGGGCCTCGTCGGTGCGTCCCTCCCGGTGCAGGACCAGCATGAGCTGACCGACCAGCCGTTGCCGGACGGGATGCTCGGCCACCAGTCGGGTCAGCTCGTCCAGCACCTCCCGGGAGCGGCCCAGCCGGATCCGTGCCTCCAGACGGTCCTCGACGGCCGTCCACATGGTTTCCCGGAGGCCCACGCACAGCCGGTCCCGGACGGCCGCCGGGGCGACGTCGGCCAGCGGATCGCCCCGCCACAGCGCGAGCGCCAGGTCGAACAACTCGACGGAACGCTCGCCGTCGGCCTTCCGCGCCCGGGCGACGAGGTCGGTGAAGCGATGCACGTCCACGGCGTGCGGATCCACCCGCAGCAGGTAGCCCGCACCCGACCGCGCGATCTCGGGGCCGGCGCTCCCCGTCGACCCGGTGCCGACCGGGTCGGCGCCGGCGCGGCGGATGCGGGCGCGCAGCCTGGAGACGAGCGCCTGGAGCGTGCCGCGGGCGGACGGCGGAGGGTCGTACCCCCAGACGAGTTCGACGAGCCGCTCCACCGGGACCGGGTGACCGGGTTCCAGCAGCAGCAGCCCGAGCACCAGACGTTGCTGGCGGCGGGCACCGAGGTCGACCGGTACGCCGGCGGAGTACGCCTCGACCGAGCCGAGGACCCGGAACTCCACGCGGCCACCACCCCCCGGCCGCCCATTATGGCCCATTCGCGGCAAGCGGCCCGCAGGCGGACCGCACGCGGTGGCGGTGGCCCGGTGACCGGCACGGCGGCGCCGCACTCGGCACCAGCCGGCGGAGCGCGGAGCGCGAGGACGCATCCCGGTCGCACGGCTGCGTCGCCCGCTCGGTGAGCCGGCGACGCAGCCGTCGACGCCGCCCGTTCCGGCGCGTACCGCCCCGGTCGTGGACGCTCACAACGGCCGACAGCGAGCGCCGTCGGCGGCCGATGGTCAGCTCTGCGTACGTGCGACGGGACCCGGCGCGTGCCGGCGATCCGGACGGCGCCTCAGGTGCGGGTCCCGAGCGGGACCCGCCCGGGGCGGGGTCGGGTCACCAGGACGCCTTGCGGACGCCCGGCAGCTCGCCGCGCAGGGCCAACTCGCGAAACCGCAGCCGGGACAGGCCGAAACGGGCCAGTACGCCCCGCGGCCGCCCGTCGATGACGTCCCGGTTGCGCAGGCGGACGCGGCTGCCGTCCCGTGGCAGCCGGGCGAGTTGCCGGACGGCGTCGTCGCGGACGGCGGGACGGGTGTCGGGATGGGCGATGACGCGCTTCAGGTCAGCGCGGCGGTCGGCGTGCCGGGCGACGAGTTCCTCGCGGCGCGCCTGCCGGTTGCCGAGGCTGGTGCGCGCCATCAGCGTTCCTCGCGGAAGTCGACGTGCCGACGCACCAGCGGGTCGTACCTGCGCAGCACCAGCCGGTCGGGGTCGTTGCGGCGGTTCTTGCGGGTGACGTACGTGTAGCCGGTGCCGGCGGTGCTGCGGAGCTTGACCACCGGCCGGAGGCCGGTCCGCCGGGCCATCAGAGCTTCACCCCCCGACCGCGCAGACGCGCGACGACCTTCTCGATGCCGTCGCGGTCGACGGTCTTGAGCGCCCTGGCCGTGAGCGTCAGCCTGACCCACCGCCGCTGTGAGGGCAGCCAGTAGCGGTGGCTCTGCAGGTTGGGGTTCCACCGGCGGCGGGTGCGCCGGTGGGAGTGGGACACGGCGTTGCCGAAGCCGGGCATCGCGCCGGTGACGTCACATCGTCTGGACACAGGGACTCCTCACTCACCACGACCGAAGCCGCAACGATAATCGTTTCCATTATCCACACGAGCCGTCGGCCGGTCGGCGCGCGGGGCGCTCGACGATCGGCGCCCCCGGCGAGGACCTACCCCCGCGACCCCCCGCCGACGATCTGCCTAGAATGACAATCGTTTTCAGAAGAGTGGAGAGGACCGTCATGTCGACGTCATCCCTCGCGCCGGCCGACGCCGGCGCCTCGGCAGCCGACACCCGCCCGTCGCTGACCGTGCTGAGCGGCTTCTGGCCGGCCGCGACGTACGCGGTCGCCCGGGCCCTGCTCGCCGCGGACCCGTCGCTGGTGCTGGTCCGGCACGACCTCACCGACGTCCACCACGGCACCGTCCATCGCGTGGTGCGCACCGGCGAGGGAATCTTGGAAGACGAACGGGTGGCGCTGGCGCACGGCTGCGTCTCCTGCACGCTGCGCGAGGACGTGCTGCCCACCCTCGCCCGGCTCGCACGCGCCCACCCCGACCGGGGCCTGCTGCTGATGCTGCCCGAGGTCGTCGAGCCCGAGGCGGTCGCGGCCGCCTGCGCACACTGCCCGGTCGACGGGGCGGCGATCACCGACCTGCTGCGGATCGACTCCTACGTCACCGTCGTCGCCATCGAGCACCTGCTCGACGGCCTGGCCAGCACCGACGACCTGAGGAGCCTCGGCATCCACGCCGCCGAGAACGACGACCGGGCGCTCGCCGACGTCGTGGTGCGGCAGATCGAGTACGCCGACACGTTGGTCCTGTGGGGAGAGTCCCGGGAGGGGGCGTACGACACCAGTCGTCTCGCGCTGCTGCTGGCGCGGATGGCGCCGTGGGCGGCACAGGTCCGCGTGCACGACGACGTCGTCGATGCCGGGGCGCTCAGCCGACAACTGCGCGACACGCGGCGCCACCGCCCGGAGACGCCCGCCGTGCTGGCCCGTGGCCTGGAGGGGCACATCCTCGGCGTACACGAGCCGCAGCCCGACTGCGGGGTGGTCTCCGCGGTCTTCCGCGCGCGCCGACCCTTCCACCCCGCGCGGCTGCACGACACGCTCGAAGACGTCGGCACCGACGTGCTCCGCTCCCGCGGTCACCTCTGGCTCGCCAGCCAGCCCGAGACCGTCGTCGCCTGGGACTTCGCCGGCGGCGGCCTCCGCCTCGGGTCACTCGGCCGCTGGCTGGTCACCCTCCCCCACACCCACTGGGACGACGCTTCCACCCACCGGCAGCTCGCCGCCGCCCTCGACTGGGACCCCTACTACGGGGACCGGCACCAGCACCTGGTCTTCATCGGTCTCGACCTCGACCCGGTCGAGCTGCACCGCGCGCTCAGCGCCTGCCTGCTCACCGACGCCGAACTCGCCGACGGCGAGGACGTCTGGCGGAGCTACGACGACCCGTTCGCCGGCTGCTTCCCGCTCGACGCCCTCGCCCCCGACGACGGCGCCACCGCGACCGGAGGGGGCGCTCCCGCATAGGGCGGGCGGATCGTGCCCCGTGTTCAGCTCGCCGGCGCCAGCGGCTCGTCGACCAGCACGTCACGGGCCTGGCGGGCCAGCAGGAGGTGCTCGGAGCGCCGGGCGAGCTGCTCGCCGAGGCGCGCGTGCCGCTCCGCCTCCGCGTGCCGCCCGGCCGCCCGGTGCGCCGACACCAGGCCGATGTGGGCGCAGACCTCCGCGCGGCGGTAGCCGATCTCCCGGCTCAGCCGCAGCGCCCGGTGCAGGAGGGCGACGGCGGGCGCCGGCCCGTGCAGACCGAGCGCGATCGCCGCGTGGGTGGTGAGCGACTCGGCCTCCACCCGACGCCGGCCGATGGCGCGGGCCGTGGCCAGGGACTCCTCGGCGAGGCGCAGCGCCTTGGCATGGTAGCCGAGATCGGCGTAGGCGGCGGCCAGCTGGTCGAGGTCGGTGGCGGCGCCGTAACGGTTGCCCGTGCGTCGCCGGATCGCCACGGCGCGCGTCAGGTGGACCACGGCCAGTGCCGGGCGGCCCAGCGCGCGCAGGGCGACCGCGAGGTTGTGCAGCACGGTGGCGATGTCGTCGTGCGGCTGCGCGGCCGGATCCAGCGAGGTGTACCCGTCCAGCGCCGCCCGCTGCGCGCGTACCGCCTCCACGACCTGGTCGAGTTCGAGCTGGACCACCCCGAGGTTGCCCAGGCAGCTCCATTCGGCGTGCCGGTTGCCCAGCTCCCGGTAGCGGGCCAGGGCCCGCGCGTAGCAGGCGCCGGCCTCGGTCAGGTTGCCCTGTTCGCGATGCACGATGCCGAGATTGTTCAGGATGGACGCCTGCCCGGCCCGGTTGCCCAGGCGTAGCTGGATCTCCAGCGCCGCGCTGAACCGCCGCTCGGCGTCGGGATAGTCGGCGCGGCTGGCGGCGAGCGTCGCCAGGCTGAGTTCCATCGCCGCGATGCCCTGGTCGTCGCCGTGCCGGCGGGCCTGGTCGAGGCCCAGCTCGGCCACGTCCCGCCACTCGGCGTGCGCACCGATCTCCTGCAGGTGCCCGCGCATCCGGTCGGCCAGGTGCCAGACGAGCTGCGGCGGGCCGTGCCGGGCGGCGTGACGGATCGCCGTCGTCAGGTTGCGGTGCTCGGCGTGGAACCACTGGGCGGGCTCGACCGGCTGCGGGGCGCCGGCCACCGGGGTCAGCCCCGGTGGCGGGGGCAGGAACGTCATCCGGGGATGGCCGCGGCGGGCCAGGGCGTCGGCGGTGGCCAGGTAGGAGTGGAGCAGCCGACTGACGGCGGCGGCCCGCTCGCCGGCGGCGTCCTCGGCCCGGGACAGCTCGGCCGCGTACAGGCGGGTCAGGTCGTGCATGACGAAGCGGTCGCCGAGACTCGGGCGCACCAGGTGGTAGGCGGTCAGCGTGCGCAGCAGCGCGTCGGCCTCGGACCAGCCGACGCCCGCCAGCGCGGCCAGGTCGGTGGCGGTGAAGCAGTCCGCCGGCGACGACGCCAGCAGCCGCAGCGCCCGCTGCTCCCGTGCGTCCAGTCGCTGGTAGGACGGCTCGATCGCGGCGCGCATCGTCACCCGTGGGTCGCCGGGGACGGAGAGGCCGGCGAGCCGGTCGCCGTCGCGCAGCCGTCGCAGATAGTCCCGCGGGTCGGCCTCGCCGGCGGTCGCCAGGTTGGCCGCCGCGATCCGCAGCGCCAGGGGGAGGTATCCGCAGAGCGCGGCGAGGTCGGCGACGGCGTCCGGCGCGATGGTGATCGCGTGTTGGCGCAGGACGGCGGTGAGCAGGTCGGCGGCCTCGTCCGGGTCGAGGGGGCCGAGGTTGACCGCCCGCCCCCCGTGCAGGGCCACCAGGCCGCCGAGCGTACGGCGGCTGGTCACGATCACCGCGCAGCTCGCCGAGCCGGGCAGCAGCGGGGTGACCTGCTCGGCCGTGCCGGCGTCGTCGAGGACGAGGAGGACCCGGCGTTCGGCCAGGGCGGCGCGCAGGGCCGCGGCCCGCGCATCGGTCGTGCCGGGCTGCGCGGCGCCGCGAATGCCGGCGTAGGTGAGCAGTTCGGCCAGGATGTCGTCGGGCCGGGCCGGATCCGCCTGCTGTCCGCGCAGGCGGACGAACCACTGGCCGTCGGGGAACAGCTCGCACAACTGGTGGCCGACGTGGACGGCCAGCGCGGACTTGCCCACGCCCGGGGGGCCCGAGACGGCCACCAGCGGCAGGCGCCCCTCGGCGGCGGCGGTGGCGATCGCCTGCCGGACGGACAGCACCGTGTCGGCCCGGCCGTACAGGCTTCCCGGGTCGGCCGGGAGCTGGAACATCGGGTTCGCCGGCGGCGCGGGGGCGGCCGGGGCGACGGTGGCGGTGGACGCCGGGGGTTGCCAGCGCAGCGCCGGGTCGGACCGGAGCATCGTGGTGTGCAGCTCCCGCAGGGCCGGGGACGGGTCCAGCCCCAGCTCGGTGGCGAGGATCGAGGCGACCTCCTGGTAGGCGTCCAGCGCCTCGGCCTGGCGGTCGCTGCGGTAGAGGGCCAGCATCAGCTGTGCCCAGAACCTCTCGCGCAGCGGGCTGCGCCGGGTCGCCTGGCGTAGCCCGGCGATGATCTCGATGTGGTGGCCGAGGGCGAGTTCGGCGTCGAAGTACGCCTCGCTCGCGCGGAACCACCGCTCGGTCAGCGCCGGCACGTCCTCGCGGTGCAGCACCTCGGAGACCACGTCCGCCAGCGGGTCGCCGCGCCACAGCGTCAGCGCCCGGTGCAGCAGCCGGGCGCGGTCCCCCGGGTCGTCGGTCGCGTTCGCCGCCGCCAGCAGCCCGTCGAACCGGGCGAGGTCGAGGCTGTCCGGCGGCAGGTCGATGCGGTAGCCGTTGGCGCCGGTGGCGATGAGCTCGGCGCCGCCGGCGGCGCCGTCGAGCGTGGCGCGCAGCCGCCGGACCAGCGAGTGCAGGGACGCCTTGGCGTGCGTGGGCACCTCGCCGCCCCAGACCCGGTCGACCAGGACGGACACGCTCACCGGCTCGCCCTGGTTGAGCAGCAGCGTCGCCAGCAGGGCGCGCTGCCGGTTGGCAGGCACTCGCACCACCTGGTCGTCGCGGCTGACGCGCAGCGCGCCGAGCACGGCGAAGTCCCACTCCACGACAGCCCCCAGCGTCGCGTCGGTCGGTCAGGAACCCTGACCGAGGGCGACCGTAACACGACGGTCCGACAACCCCGCCGCCGTGACGACCCGGCCGGGATCTCGTCGCCGTCCGCCGGAAGACCGGCCATTCCGGACACGACGGGTACGCGGTGCGGCTCGAACCGGGTGAGCTGGACCTCGACCGCTTCCACGAGCAGGTGCGGCGGCGCGGACGCCTCTCGCCTCCGCAGGTTTGGGTTTGATCGAGTCCGGGGTATGGCGTCCGCATCGGCAGGGTGTTCGACATGACCCCGGTTGGCCCACCCCGCCGCCGCATTCGACGCCGGCACCCGGCGGTTGGCCGGGCGGCGGGTGGCCGCGGGTCGACGGACGGTTGCCGGCGCACGAGCAGGACCGGCCGGACCAGCCCGGCGTACGACACTCGGAAGCGGAAGGGAAGGCAGGTCACTCGGTGATGAATTCGTCCCTGAGGCCGACGATGTCGAGGACCGCGACGGTGATCCGGGACGGCTGGCGCAGCAGCAGCGCGCAGCCGTTCGCGGCGACCCGCTGGCGCACCGTCAGCAGCGCGGTGACGCCCGCGGCGCAGAAGAAGCTCACCTCGCTCAGGTCGAGCACCAGCACCGGGGGTGGCTGGCCGGCCATCACCGTGTCCACGATGTCGACGAGCAGGCCGACGGTTGCCATGTCGAGTGCTCCCCGGACTTCCACGACCGCCTCCGCGCCGTGCCTGGCGACCGCGAGGGACAGGATCGGCTGGCGGGTGGTCTCCGGCGCGGCCGGGTGGGGCGCCTGATGGACGGACATGAGCTGCTCCTCGGCGAGGATGTCGGGACCGGGTTCGCGCTCACTCCCCCTGTCGGCGGACGGCACGGGTCCCGGGCTCATGTCCGAACCCACCTCGACCTTAGCCGCGTCCCGCCGGATCCGCACCCTGCCCAGCCGGCCGCGGCGGCTCGCCGGCGGCGAGAATGCCTGGCGGGTGGCTCAACCGGGGAGCATCCCGGGGGGTGGTGCCGGCTCCGGTGGAGCCGAGCGGGCACACGGTTGTTGAGGAGGTAGCGGTGGTGTCCGAGGCTGCTGACTCGTACCTGGCCTCGGCGTACGGCCGGCTGTTGACCCTGCTTGCCGATTCGACCGACGTCGACGCGTTCCTCGACCAGGTCGTCCGGGTCGCGACGGAGGTCATCACCCCGGCCGTGGCCTGCGGACTGACGATGCGCCGGGACGGCGGTGTCTTCACGGTCGCCAGCAGCGACGACCTCGCCGCCCGCGCCGACGAGATCCAGTACAGCGCCGACGAGGGCCCGTGTCTCGCCGCCCTGCGCGGTGGCCAGGTCGTCGAGGTCGTCGACCTCCGCGAGGACGAACGCTGGCGCCGCTACCGGGAACACGCGCTCCGGCTCGGCGTCCTCGGCTCGCTGTCGCTGCCGATGACGGTCGGCGGCGAGACCGTCGGCGCCCTGAACCTCTACGCCGCCCGCCCCGCCGCCTTCACCGAGACGGCGCGCCGGCACGCCGTGGCGTTCGCCAGCCAGGGGGCGGCGGCGCTGGCCGTCATCCTCCGCCAGGCCGACCAGGCCCTCCTGCATCAGCAGCTCACCGACGCCATGGCCTCTCGCAGCGTCATCGACCAGGCCCTCGGGGTGCTGATGGGCCAGCAGCGGTGCACCGCCACGGAGGCCTTCGCCCTGCTTCGGCAGGCGTCGCAGCACCG
Organism: Micromonospora sp. URMC 106; assembly: GCF_051386395.1. Lineage (NCBI taxonomy): Bacteria > Bacillati > Actinomycetota > Actinomycetes > Micromonosporales > Micromonosporaceae > Micromonospora > Micromonospora sp. URMC 106. Next base: position 134,232 of record NZ_JBPQTP010000001.1, on the reverse strand, counting down.
CAACCGCAAGCTGCGTGACGTGGCCGCGGAGATCATCACCCAGGTCACCGGCGAGTCCCCGCAGCCGGCCCCCGGCTTCGTGGTGCCGCGCCCGCACTCCTGACCGGGCGGTGGCCGGCCGGCGCCCCGGTGAGGGCCGCCACCGCCGACCGGTCGCCGCCCGCCGGGGGCCAGCAGGTCGATCGTCCGGCCGACCGGGCCGTCGCGGGGAGGTGGTCCACCCGCGTGATTTGCGAACCGGCGGGACGGGACCGTCGGACGCGATCCTTCCCCCGGTGCGACAGTCGCCCCGCGCGGGCGCAGCCCGAATTGCCGCGTAGGCAACTTCCAGCTACGGCTTGGCCTGCGCCGCGACATGGCGCACGCTGGGCAGAGGTGCCTCGCCGGCGCCCGGGTTCCGGCGTGACCGAGGCCGGGGCGGTTGGGAACGCAGCCGCCCCGGCCGCCCGCCACCCGGTGAGGGACGTGCTCCGGCACGGGTGGCGGGGAGGTGCGGCCCTGATCCACCGCGACGGCGCTGCAACCGCCGTGGGTCGACCGCGCGTGTAACCCAACGATGGAAGATCTTGCGCGGCCGTCCGGGCCAGCGCCAGGGGCCGGTGGCCACCGTCGCGGTGGTGGCCGCCAGCGGGGCGCTGGCTGCCCCTCGCCCGAGTCACCCGACCGACCGCAACGAACCTCAGGGCTCGCTCGCATCCGCGCGCCCCGCGACCTGGAGTGCCCATGACCCGTGACGCATCGTCGCCACCGACCCTCACCCGCCGCGCCCTGCTGGGGGTGGCGGCGGCCCTGCCGTTGGCCGGATGCGCGAAGGACGGGCGGCCCGCCGCCGCCCCATCCACCGCCGCCGTATCCGCGTCCTCCTCCCCCACCGCCGCCGCGGACGTCCGCCACGAGCGCCTGCTCGACCTGGAACGGAAGTTCGGCGCACGCCTCGGCGTGTACGCCCTCGCCACCGGCACCGGCGCGACCATCGCCCACCGGGCGGACGAACGGTTCGCGTTCTGTTCGACGTTCAAGGGGCTGGCGGCAGCGGCGGTGCTGCACCGCAACCCGCTGTCGCACCTGGACACGGTCGTCAGGTACGCCGAAAGCGAGCTGATGAAGAGCTCCGCCATCACCCGCGAGCACGTGGCCACGGGAATGACGATCCGTCAACTGTGCGACGCCGCGGTCCGCTACAGCGACGGCACGGCCGGCAACCTCCTGCTCCGCGACCTCGGTGGGCCGGCCGAACTGACGGCGTACGCCCGCCGCCTCGGCGACGCGGTCACGCGGATGGACCGCACCGAGCCGGAGATCGTGACAGCCATCCCGGGGGACCCGCGCGACACCACCTCCCCCCGGGCCATCGGCACCGACTACCAGAAGATCGTGCTGGGCGACGCCCTGCCGCCCGACAAGCGCGCCTTCCTGCGCGGCCTGCTGGAGCGCAACGCCACCGGCGCGGGCGCCCGGCGCATCCGGGCGGGCGTGCCGAAGGGTTGGACCGTGGCGGACAAGACCGGGACCGGCGACTACGGCACCGTCAACGACATCGCCGTCGTCTGGCCCCCGCAGGCCGCGCCCCTCGTCATCTCGATCATGTCCAGCAAGGCGACCAGGGACGCCGAGTACGACCAGGCTCTCCTCGCCGAGGCGGCCGCCCACGTCGTGGCGGCGCTCACCTGACCCGCACCGGGGGCGGGACGAAGGCTCCCGTCCGCCGTCCGCACCGTGACCGCGAGGAAGCACATCTTGTGGCCAAGGTTTGAATGGTGATTCAATCCTTGCGTGGTCTACCGGAGCACCGAGCGGGTCAGGGCTCGGCTGAACGCGTCACGGGAGCGGATCATCGCCGCCGCGCTGGAGATCATGGCCGCAAGCGGGTACGCCGGCTGCTCCGTCGCCGCCGTCGCCGAACGAGCCGGCGTGGCGACCGGCACCGTCTACCGGCACTTCCCCGCCAAGGCCGACCTGTTCGCCGAGGTGTTCCGCACGGCCTCGCGGCGTGAGGTGGACGCGGTCGCGCGCGCCGCCGCACGGGAGAGCACCGCCGCCGAGCAGGTGTCCGCCGTCGTCGAGACGTTCTCCGGTCGGGCGCTGAAGTCCCCGCGGTTGGCGTACGCCCTGCTCGCCGAGCCGGTCGACCCGGCGGTCGACGCCGAGCGGCTCGTCTTCCGCCGCGCGTACGCCGAGTTGATCGCCGGCTACGTCGCGGCGGGCGTGGCCAGCGGCGAGCTGCCCCCGCAGGATCCGGAGCTGACCGCGACCGCGCTGGTCGGCGCCCTCGCGGAGGCCATGGTCGGCCCGCTGGCCGCCGGGGTCGCCGGGCCGGGCACCATCCCCAGCCTGATCACGTTCATCCACCGCGCAATTGGAGTATCGCCGTGACGACGCACGAGGTCCTCAACCAGGTTCCCCCGCTGGTCGGCTACGACGCGGCGGACGACCCGGCACTGCTCGACGGGCTCGAGCGGGAGGGCGCCGGCTGGGCCGCCGCCGAGCTGCACGAGCTCGGCCGGATCGGCGGCGCCGCGGAGGCGATCGAGCAGGGGCGGCTGGCGAACGAGCACCCGCCGGTCCTGCGCACCCACGACCGCTACGGCCACCGCATCGACGAGGTGGAGTTCCACCCGGCCTGGCACGAGCTGATGCGCACCGCGGTCACGCACGGGCTGCACGCCGCGCCGTGGGCGGACGACCGTCCCGGCGCACACGTGGCGCGGGCGGCCAAGTTCTACACCTGGCGCCCCGACGCCGGGCACGGCTGCCCGATCTCGATGACCTACGCGGCGGTGCCGGCGCTGCGGCACGACCCGGAGTTGGCCGCGCGGTACGAGCCCCTGCTCACCGCCACGACGTACGACTTCGGGCTGCGTCCGCCGCTGGCCAAGCAGGGGCTGCTGGCCGGCATGTCGATGACGGAGAAGCAGGGCGGCTCGGACGTACGCGCCAACGCCACCACCGCCCGCCCCGAGCCGGACGGCACCTACCGGCTCCTCGGGCACAAGTGGTTCACGTCGGCGCCGATGTGCGACATCTTCCTCACCCTCGCCCAGGCGCCGGGCGGACTCACCTGTTTCCTCGTCCCGCGTGTCCTGCCCGACGGCACGCGCAACCCGATGCGGCTGATGCGCCTGAAGGACAAGCTCGGCAACCGGTCCAACGCCTCGGCGGAGGTCGAGTACGAACACGCGGTGGCCTGGCGGGTCGGGGACGAGGGCCGTGGCGTGCGCACCATCATCGACATGGTCAACCTCACCCGCCTCGACTGCGTCGTCGGCGCGGCGGCCGGGATGCGCCAGGGCGTGCTCACCGCCACCCACCACGCCACCCACCGGCAGGCGTTCGGCCGGTACCTCGTCGACCAGCCGCTGATGCGCAACGTGCTCGCCGACCTCGCCGTCGAATCCGAGGCCGCCACCGTCCTCATGATGCGGCTCGCCGGCGCGACCGACCGCTCCGCGCGCGGTGACGTCGGCGAGACCGCCTTCAAACGGCTCGCCCTCGCCGTCGGCAAGTACTGGGTGTGCAAGCGCTGGCCGGGGCACGCCGCGGAGGCCCTCGAATGCCTGGGCGGCAACGGCTACGTCGAGGAGTCCGGGATGCCGCGGCTGTTCCGGGAGTCCCCGCTGAACTCGATCTGGGAGGGCTCCGGCAACGTCGCCGCGCTGGACGTGCTGCGCGCTCTCGCCAGGGAGCCGCAGGTCATGGAGGCGTTCCGGGCCGAGGTGACCGCCGCGGCCGGCGCCGACGCGCGGCTCGACGCCGCGGTACGCCAGGTGCGGGCCGAACTGGCCGACCACGAGGACCTCGAACTGCGGGCCCGGCGCGTCGTCGAACGGCTCGCGCTGGTCCTGCAGGGCTCGCTGTTGGTGCGACACGGCCACCCCGCCGTCGCCGACGCCTTCTGCGCCTCCCGGCTCACGGGCGACCACGGTCAGGCGTACGGCACGCTGCCGACCGGTGTCGACTTCGCCGCCATCATCTCCCGCGCCGCGCCCAAGGTGGCCTGAGCGCGCACCCGGGCGGGGCGGCTCGGCGCGGGCCGGGCGTCGGTGCGCCGACCGGCTGCCGACCTGCTCGCGTCGCGCTGACGGCCCGGTCGGGCGGGCTCACCAGCTCCCGGTCGTCGGCCGGTCCGGCCCGCGTCCGCACGCACGCCCACCACCCGGTCGTGCGCGGCGGGTGCGGCGCCGGTCGGCCGGGCCACCGACCGCCGCCGCTAGGCTCGGGCCCATGGGAGATCCGTTCCGGGTGCGCATCACCGTCCGCGGCTACGAGCTCGATACCCAGGGCCACCTGAACCAGGCCGTCTACCTGCAGTACGGCGAGCACGCCCGGTGGGAGTGCCTGCGCGCGGCCGGCATCTCGCAGGACCGGCTCCTCGCCGCCGGAGTGGGGCCCGTCGCCCTGGAGGTCACCCTGAGATACCTGCGGGAGTTGCGCGGTGGGGACGAGGTGGACGTGTCCTGCGAGTTCCGCTGGAGCGAGGGCAAGACCTTCCGGATCGAGCAGGGCTACACCCGCGCGGACGGCACCCCGGTCGCGACGCTGACCGGGGTGGGCGGCCTGCTCGACCTGTCCGCCCGACGGCTGGTGCCCGACCCGCGGGAGCGGTTCCGTGACCTCGCGACCGACCCGGGTCCGATGAGCCTCTGAGGCACGGCCCGGACCGGCGGCGGTCGGCAGGCGCCTCGCGGGACCGACGGGCCGGGCTACGCCGGCCGGCGCACGGCGTTTCGTTACCCTCGCCCGTGTGAGCGAACGCGCCGGTCCGGCCCACCCTCCCCTGTGGCGCGATCGCGACTTCGGCGCGTACTGGGCGGCGCAGTCGCTCTCCGCCACCGGCGACTCGTTCGCCTACATCGCGGTGCCGCTGCTCGTGCTGCACGCGACCGGGTCGGTCGCCCAGATGGGGCTGCTCACGGCCGTGGCCGGCGCCGCGTCGGTCGGCGCCGGGGTCTTCGGCGGCGTCCTGGTCGACCGGTACGACAGGCGCACCCTGATGATCGCCGCCGACCTGGCCCGGCTGGTGCTCTACGGCCTCATCCCCCTGGCGTGGCTCGGTGGCCCGCAGATCTGGCTGCTCTTCGTCGTCCTGCCGATCTGCGAGGCGGTCGGCATGGTGTTCCAGGTCGCCGCGGTGACCGCGGTGCGCAACCTCGTCGACCGGGACCGGATCACCGAGGCCAACGGGCGCCTGCAGGCCACCTTCGCGGCGGCGGCCGTGGGCGGGCCACTGCTCGCCGGCGTGGTGTCGGCCCGATTCGGCCCCACGGCGGCCATCGCCATCAACGCGGCCAGTTTCGCGCTGTCGGCCGCCGGCCTCTGGCTGGTCCGGCTCCGGCGGCCCACCGAGGGCGAAGGGACCGGCGGCGGCCCGGGACGGGCGACGCGGCTGGCCGAGTTCCTGGCCGGCGCGCGGTTCCTCTGGCGTCAGCCCGTGCTCCGCTCGCTGACCGTCCTGCTGTCGATCTTCATCTTCCTGACGTACGGCCTCACCGACGTGCTGATCTATCACGTCAAGCACGACCTCGGCGGCTCCGACCGCACCATCGGCACGGTGCTCGGCCTGGCGGCGCTGGGCACGATCGCCGGCGCGCTGCTGGTGGCGCCGTTGCGCCGCCGGCGTGGCTTCGGCGTCACCTGGATCGGCGCGGTCTCGATGTCCGGTCTCGCCATCGCCGGCATCGGCGTCGTCGGCACCGTGCCCGGTGTCACCGTGCTGACCGCCGTGTACCTGTGCGGCGTCAGCGTGGGCGGGATCTGCTCGATGTCGCTACGCCAGGAGATCACGCCCGACCACCTGCTCGGCCGGGTCACGTCGGCCTTCTGGAGCACGCACTACGCCCTCGGGCCCGCCGGCGCCGCGGTGCTGACCTGGGCCGCCGGCCGGTACGGCGTCACCGCGGTCACCCTCGCCGCCGGCGCGGGATGCCTCCTGGTCGCGCTCGGCGCGCTGTTCACGCCGATCCGCCATGCCGGGTCGGAGCCCGTCGTCCACCGGTCGGAGCCGGAGCGGGCCACCACCTGAGGTGACGCCGGACGCGCGCCCGACGGGGGCCGGCGCCACGACCCGGAGAGCCGGCGCGTCCCGTTGCTAGCGGACCCGGGCCGACCTCCTCACCATCCTGGCGGGGAAGCCCGGCTCTTCCGTTCGGTCCGCGCGCCGACTACGGTCGCGGGCAGACCGCCAGCGTCCACCGAGTCGGCCCCGCACGGTCGTCCACGTCGGACGCGGTGTCCCGACGGAGAGGGGTCGCCGCATGACGATCAGCCACATCAGCGTCGGTCACGGGCCGCGCAGGGTGCTGGCCCTGCACGGCTGGTTCGGGTCGGCGCAGGGTTGGGGATGGCTGCCCGAACTGATCGACACCGAGCGTTTCACCTGGGCGTTCCTGGACTACCGCGGGTACGGCGCGCGCGCAGGCGTCGCGGGCGACCACAGCATCGCCGAGATCTCCCGCGACGCCCTGGACCTCGCCGACTCCCTCGGCTGGGACGCGTTCTCGGTGGTCGGGCACTCCATGGGCGGCAGCGCCGCCCAGCGGGTGCTCGCCGACGCGCCCGGCCGGGTGGAACGCCTCGTCGGCATCAGCCCGGTCCCGGCCGGCGGGGTGCCCTTCGACCTGCAGAGCTGGGCGCTCTTCGACGGCGCGGCCGCCAACCCCGACAACCGGCGCGCCATCATCGACCTCACCACCGGCAACCGGCTGTCCGGCCGATGGCTGGACGAGATGGTGCGGTTCTCCCTCGACCACTGCACCCGGGAGGCGTTCGGGGCGTACCTCACCGCCTGGGCGCGTACCGACTTCACCGACGACGTGAAGGGCAACCCGGTGCCGGCGCTCGCCGTCGTGGGCGAGCACGACCCGGCGCTGGGCGCCGACACCATGCGGGAGACCTGGATGCGCCACTACCCGAACGCCCGGCTCGAGGTGCTGGCCAACGCGGGGCACTACGCGATGTACGAGACGCCGGTGCGACTGGTCACGGTGCTGGAGGAGTTCCTCGGGCAGTGAGTGCCGATCCGGCGCCCCTCGTCGATCCCCGCACCTACGTCGGCGGTGTCCCGTACGATCTGCTCGCCACGCTACGCGCGGCCGACCCGGTCGTGTGGGTCGACGAGCCACCGCTGCTCGGGCTGCCCGGCGGACCGGGCTTCTGGCTGGTGCTGCGGCACGCCGACGTGACGGACGTGCTCAAGCGGCCACGGCTCTTCTCGTCCTGGCTCGGCGCCACCCAGATCCGCGACCCGGCCACCCCGGAGGACCTGGGTTACGTGCGGCGGATGATGCTCAACATGGACCCGCCGGAGCACGGCCGGCTGCGCCGGCCCGTCGCCCGCTCGTTCACCCCCCGCGCGGTCGCCACGCTGGAGGCGTCGATCCGCGCGAACGCGGCGGCGCTCGTGGAACGCGCGCTCGGCGACGCGGACGAGGGCACCTGCGACTTCGCCCGCGACCTCGCCGCCGACCTGCCGCTGCTCACCCTCGCGGACGTACTCGGGGTGCCGGAGCCCGACCGCTGGCTGCTCTACGACTGGTCGAACCGGGTGATCGGCTTCCAGGATCCGGACTACGCCGTCTCCGCCGCGTTCGACGCGCGGGCCGGTACCGCCGCGGCCCGCGAGGCGCTACGCCACCGGCCCGCCCCGGACGCCGACGGCCGGATGCCGGATCCGCGCACCCGGGCCGGCATGGCCGACCTTTACGCGTACGCGCACCTGTTGGCCGAGTCGAAGCGCCGCAGCCCGGGGCAGGACGTGATGTCCATCCTGCTGGCCCGGCACGGCGACGAGCGGCTCTCGGTGGAAGAGTTCGAGAACATGTTCTGGCTGTTCGCCGTGGCCGGCAACGAGACGATCCGCAACGGGCTGCCCGGCGCGATGATCGCCCTGCTGGAGCACCCGGCGGAGTTGGCACGACTGCGCCGGGAGCCGGCCCTGTTCGACACCGCCGTCGACGAACTGCTGCGCTGGTGGACGCCGGTGATGGTGTTCCGGCGCACCGCCACGACGGACACCGCGATCGCCGGCGTGCCGGTGCGGGCCGGGGACAAGGTGGTGGTCTCGTTCGCGTCGGCCAACCGCGACGAACGCGTCTTCGCCGACCCCGACCGGCTCGACCTCACCCGTCACCCGAACCCGCACCTCGTCTTCGGCCACGGACCGCACTTCTGTCTCGGCGCCCACCTGGCCCGGTGCCAGCTACGCGCGCTGTTCGAGGTGCTGCTCGCGCGCACCGCGAGCGTCGACTACGCGGGCGCGCCCGCGTACCTGCGCTCGAACTTCCAGCGCGGCGTCAAGCGCCTGCCGATCCACTGGCGGCGCCGCTGATCGGCCCGCCGCGCTCCTGCACCGCCACCTTACTTTAAACAAACTTTATTGATAGCCTCCCGTTCATCGACGAGGAGGAATGCCATGGGACTTCGACGCACGATGCCCGCCCTGCTGGCCGGCGCGACACTGGTCGCCGCCGTCGCGGCACTGCCCAGGGTGGACGGCTTCGCGGCGACGGCGAGCGGCCCGACCACCACGCTGGCCGCCTGCACGGCGCCGGCCTGGGCGGAGGGCACCGCCTACGCCGCCGGCAGCCGGGTCACCTACGCCGGCCGGTCGTACCAGGCGCTGGTGGCACACACTCCGCCGCCCGGCGCCGGCTGGAACCCGGCCGCCGCCCCCTCGCTCTGGACCGACCTCGGCGCGTGTGACGGCACCCCGTCGCCCACCGGGACGTCCGGTCCACCCGGTCCGGAGACGTGCGCCGGCAAGCCGAAGCCCGGCGGCAAGGTGCTCCAGGGCTACTGGGAGAACTGGGACGGCGCGGCGAACGGCGTCCACCCGCCGCTGGGCTGGATCCCGATCACCGACCCACGGATCCCCGCCCACGGTTACAACGTGATCAACGCGGCGTTCCCGGTGATCCGCGCCGACGGCACCGCGTTGTGGGAGGACGGCATGGACAGCACGGTCAAGGTGCCGACCCCCGCCGAGATGTGTCGGGCCAAGGCGGCCGGGCTGACCATCCTGATGTCGATCGGCGGCGCCACCGCGGGGATCGACCTGAGCTCGGCCGCGGTCGCCGACCGGTTCGTCGCGACCATCGTGCCGATCCTCAAGCGGTACAACTTCGACGGCATCGACATCGACATCGAGACCGGGCTCACCGGCAGCGGGAACATCGCCCAGCTCTCCACGTCGCAGGCGAACCTGATCCGCATCATCGACGGGGTGCTCGCGCAGATGCCCCCGACCTTCGGCCTGACCATGGCGCCGGAGACCGCGTACGTCACCGGCGGCAGCATCACCTACGGGTCGATCTGGGGCGCGTACCTGCCGATCATCAAGCGGTACGCCGACAACGGCCGGCTCTGGTGGCTGAACATGCAGTACTACAACGGCAGCATGTACGGCTGCTCCGGCGACTCCTACCCGGCCGGCACGGTGCAGGGCTTCACCGCCCAGACCGACTGCCTCAACGCCGGGCTGGTCATCCAGGGCACCACCATCCGCGTCCCGTACGACAAGCAGGTCCCCGGCCTGCCGGCGCAGCCCGGCGCCGGGGGCGGCCACCTGGCCCCGGCGGCGGTGGCCCAGGCGTGGAACACCTACCAGGGCGGCCTGAAGGGCCTGATGACCTGGTCGCTGAACTGGGACGGGTCGAAGGGCTGGACGTTCGGCGACAACGTCAGGGCCCTCCAGGGCCGCTGACACGGCCGCCGGGCACCGGGCGGGTCCGGCATCCGCCGACGCCGGGCCGGAGCCGCGACAATCAGCGCGGCCCGGCCCGGCGCGATCGCCTCACCACCACCAGCCCCAGGACGACCAGGCCCAGCCCGAGCGCTCCGGCCGCCACGACGGCGGCGACGACCGCGGCCCCGAGGCCGTCGGACCGGTCGCCGCCGGCGCCGGCGGCGGCGGGCTCGGGTGTGGCCCGCGGCGCGGTCGACGGGACGGCCGCGCCGAGGGGGTAGCGGAGGATGCCGGGTCTCGTGCCGGGTGGCTGGTCGGCCGTCTCGGAGAGGGTGAGCAGGGACCGCCCGTCGGGGCTGTAGGTGATCGACTCGCCCTGCGGCTCGTCGGGCAACGCGGTGACCCGCGGGGTCCCGCTGGTCAGCGCGGCGATCAGATCGCGGTCGACGACGTCGAACTCGAACGCGTCGGCGTAGGTGCGCAGCACCACCCTGCGCCCGTCCGGGGCGGTGGCGGCGCCGGTGACCGCCGTCCGGCCGAGCGCCCCGAACGGGTTGCTCGTCGTGGAGGCCGGCAGCCGGACCTGCCCCACCCTCGCCAGCGGCACCGTCGCGCCGGGTCGCGGGGCGGCGTTCGGGGCGTACAGGCCGGCCGAGTACTTGGTGACGATCACCGGCCGGCCGTCGGCGGTCAGGAGCAGGGCCTCGGCGTCGTGCGGGCCGTCCGGGTACGCCATGCGGTACAGCACCGGCCGGTCGGTTCCCGGCGGGAGCTTCCACACCGCGACGGTCTGCCGGGAGCGGTCGTTGTCGCCGGTGTCCGCCACCCAGATCGTGCCGTCCGCGCCGACGGCGAGATCCTCGGTGTCCCGCGGTCGCGACGGATACCGCACCGTACGCACGACGGCGCACCCGGAGTCCAGGAAGAAGATCTGGCGACGGGCCGCGTCGTCCGCGCCGTCGTTGACCACGACGTACCCGTCGTTCGTGGCGGCCATCCCGGAGATCTCGGTCAGCCGACCGTCGCGTACCTCGCACACCGGCGCTCCCCGAACGGGGGCGGGCGACGGGGCCGCCCAGGCCCCGCCCGGCAGCGCCATGACGGCGAGGATGACGGCCGCTCCCGCCGCCGTCCGCGGCTTGCGCGTGGTTGCCTTGCTTCGTCGCATCGCCAGCAATCCTGTCATTGCCGGTCCGCCCCCGCCCGACAGGCCGGGCCGACGCGCGGCGCGGGATCAGCGAGCGGGACGAAGCTGTTCCGCGACGGCCGTCGCGTCGGGAACGGGTGCCCGGCCCCGGGCGAGACCGGACCGGAGGTCGACGGCGGTGAACCTGCTCTCGAAGGTGTCACCGCCGCCGCCGCTGAAGATCGCGGCGAAGCTCAGCACCAGGTAGAGGGGCGCGAACGACCACCAGAAGGCCCGCCGGCCGCCCCGCCAGGCACCGACGCGCGCGCCGTCGGAGATCCTGACGGAACGCATGCCGGCGGCGGCGTCCCCGAGGCTGCCGATCGAGCCCCAGACCATCCCGTACGCGAAGACCACCACGAACCAGATCGCGGCCATGACGGCGACGTACACGCCGGTGTCGGCGAGCATGGCCATGGACAACCGGCCGAGCGCGAGGTCCTGGTTGGCCGCGTCGACCGCGCCCATCAGGGCCCCGGCCACCACCAGCACCGCGAGCGCGTCCAGCGTCCGGCCCCAGAAGTGCGGCCAGCCGGCCTTGCGGACGTAGTAGGCCCCGGTGCCCGGGTGCCGGCGTACCGGCAGGCCGGTCGCGGCGTCGATCAACCCGGTCGTGGATGGTGCGGTGGAGCGGCTCATGCTGCCCTTCCGATCGCTTCGGCTGTGCGGGTCGAGGGAACGGCCGTCGGGAGAGCGGCTGGACCGCCGGGAGTACGGCGACCACCGGCCGGGCCGGCCGCGTCCTGGACGACCGCGCCGCCCGACCGCGGCGGCGGGCCCAGACGGTACACGCCCGGCGCCTGCCGGCGGCACAACCGGGGCGGATGCCCTGGTCAACAGCGACCCACCGCCCCGAGCAGTACGAGCGGTGCGTCTGCCGCCGCGCACGCTCCACATGGTCGGCCCCCGGACGGCCGGCCCCTCCCGCCCAGTCGTCGAGGTTAGGCTTCGCGCATGTCGAGGTGGCGATGGCACGGCCCGGCGGCGAACACGGCCCTGGTGCTCGTGGTCGGTCTGGTGGCCCTCCTCGGCCTGGTGGTGCAGTCGCGCGGCATCGACACCGCCGCTGAGTGGGGGGCGCTGCTGGCCGTGCTGGCGTCCGCCGGCGCGCTGTACCTCCGCCGCCGCCACCCGGTAGCGGTGGGCGTGGTGGCGCTGGCCGCCGTCGGCGCGTACGGAGCGTTGCTGCACCGGCCCGGCCCGATCATGCTGGTGTTCGTCGTGGCGCTCTACACCGTCGTCGACGAGGGGCACCTCCCGGTCGCCATCGGGCTCGGGCTCGCCTCGGTGGTCGCCTTCGCCGTCGCGGACAGCTACAACAGGACGGCCGACAGCGTGAACGGGGCGACGCTGCTGCACGCCGGTTGGACCGTCGCGGTCATCGTCGGCGTGACCCGCAACCGCCGGGCCTACCTCGCGGAGGCGCAGGCCCGGGCGCTCGCCGCCGAGCAGCGGACGGAGGAGGAGGCCCGGCGCCGGGCCACCGAGGAGCGGCTGCGCATCGCCCGCGAGCTGCACGACGTGCTCGGCCACCACCTCTCGCTGATCAACGTCCAGGCCAGCGCCGCGCTGCACCGCCCGGACCCCGACCGGTCGACGCAGGCGCTCACCGCGATCAAGCAGACGAGCAGGGAGACGCTGAGCGAGTTGCGCACGACGCTCGGGATCCTGCGGCGGGAGGGCGAGGCGCCGATCGCGCCCACACCCGGCCTGAGCCGCCTCTACGAGCTGGTCACGACGGCCGGGCGGTCCGGGTTGGAGGTCCGCACCGAGCTGACCGAGACCCGGCCGCTGCCGCCGGAGGTCGACCTGGCGGCGTACCGCATCGTGCAGGAGGCGCTCACCAACGTGACCCGGCACGCCGGTGCGACCGCCGCGGTGATCCGGGTCCGGCCCGACCGCGACGGGGTGCTGGTGGAGGTCGAGGACGACGGCGCGGGCGCGGCGGGTACGCCCGGTAACGGGATCCTCGGCATGGGCGAGCGGGCCCGGGCGCTGGGTGGCTCGCTGACCACGGGTCCCGGCCCGGACGGCGGCTTCCGGGTGCGCGCCCGCCTCCCGCTGCGGCCCGGCCCGGTGCCGGTGGGAGCGCCGGCGCCGCGATCGGAGCCGGAGGGCGCGGCGTGATCCGGGTGCTGCTCGCCGACGACCAGACCCTGGTGCGCGCCGGATTCCGGTCCATCCTGGAGGGTGAGGACGGCATCGAGGTGGTCGGCGAGGCCGCCGACGGCGCCGAGGCGGTGCGGCTCGCCCGGCAGCTGCGGCCGGACGTCGTCCTCATGGACATCCGGATGCCCGGGCTGGACGGCCTGGCCGCCACCCGGGACATCGCCGCGAACTCCGACGTCCGCGTGATCATCCTGACCACGTTCGACCTGGACGACTACGTCTACGGCGCGCTGCGGGCCGGCGCGAGCGGCTTCCTGGTCAAGGACACCGAGCCGGCGGAGCTGATCCACGGGGTGCGGGTGGTGGCGCGCGGCGACGCGCTCATCGCGCCGTCGATCACCCGCCGGCTGGTCTCCGAGTTCACCGCCCGGGTCGCGCATCCGGACCCGGGGCCGCGGCTGAGCGCGCTCACCGAGCGGGAGCGTGAGGTGATGGCGCTGGTCGCCGCCGGCCTGTCCAACGACGAGATCGCGGCGCGGCTGGTGCTGAGCCCGGCCACCGCGAAGACGCACGTCAGCCGGATCATGACCAAGACCCGGGTCCGGGACCGGGCCCAGTTGGTGATCCTCGCGTACGAGTCCGGCCTGACCGTTCCCGGCTGGCTCGCCCGCTCCTGACAGCAGCCGCTGGGGGCGGTAGGCCCCGCCGGGGCGCCACATCCGCGGTGGGCCGCCGCCGGGGCGCCACAGCCGCGGGCACGGCGGGTGTCGGCCCGTCTCCGGCCCCGACGGCTGGTGGACGGCCAGCCGGCGGCATCCGGCTGACCCGCCCGCGGCCGGGTCAGCCGGTGCGGCGGGAGCGGGCCAGAGCCAGCCCGCCGAGGACCATGCCGATCAGCCCCAACATCCCGGCCACGACGCCGCCACCCAGCCCGTTGCCGGTGCCGAGACCACCGTCGGCGGTGGCCACGACGAGCCCACCGACGACCACGCCGATGAGCCCCAGCACCAGGGCCACGACGGCCCCGCGTCGCCCGTTGCCGGCGCCGATACGGCCGGCGGAGCGAGCCAGCGCCAGCCCACCGAGGACCAGGCCGACCAGCGCCAGCACGGCGGCCACGGTGGCTCCGATCCGCCCGGGGCCCATGGAGTACGCGCTGGCGGCGGCCGGCTGGGTCGAGGCGTGCGCGGCCGCCGGTGCGGCGAGCCCGAACCCGCCGAGCAGCGCGGCTGCGGCGGCGGCGAGCACGTGACGGATGGTCATCGAGGATCCCTTCTTCGCATGACGAGTACCGCCGGCAGCGTATGTACGGGCGTGGTCGCCGGTCGTCATGCCGGAGTTGCCGATGGGCCTACCACCCGGGTGGTACGCGCCCGGGGCGTCGTACCACCCGGGTTGTCTCCCCCGCTCTCCGTTGTGGTTCAGGGGCTATGGCAACCAACTGGTTGCGTCAACCCGGGCGGGCGGGGTGCCCCCGGACGGTGCGGGGATCGGTGCGCCGAGCGCCTGGGGCCCCATCCGGAACTCGGGATCGATCTGCGTGGTCAGGTCGACGCCGGCGCGTTCGTTGGCCCAGGCGACGGCGTTGCGCCGGTGGAACTCGTGGGCCCACCGGGTGAAGGCCGCCCAGTCCTGGGCGGTGCCGTCGACGGTGTCGGCCACCCGGCCGAGCACGGCACGGTTGGCGGCCTCCAGCTCGTCCAGCGGCCCGACCGTGCCGCGTTCGGCGCGGCGGACGTAGGCGGAGCGGCTCACCCAGGTCAGCAGGTCGGCGCCGACGTGCTCGCGCAGGAACTCGACGTCCGCGGCGTCCTCGACCTTGTTGCCGATCACCGACAGGGCCACGCCGTAGTCGCGGGCGTAGCCGGCGTACTGGCGGTAGACGCCGACGCTGCGCACGGTCGGCTCGCAGACCAGGAAGGTGCGGTCGAAGCGGGTGAACAACCCCGAGGCGAAGGAGTCGGCGCCGGCGGTCATGTCCACCACCACGTACTCGCCGGGCCCGTCGAGCATGTGGTTGAGCAGCAACTCGACGGCGCCGACCTTCGAGTGGTAGCAGGCCACGCCGAGATCCTCGGCGGTGAACTCGCCGGTCACCGCCAGTCGCACCCCGCCGACCGCGCGGACGCACACCGCGTAGATCGGGTTGTCCTCCCCCACTCGCAGCAGGCGGGAGCCGGATCCCGGCGGGGTCGTCTTCACCATCTCGGCGGCGGAGCGGATGCGGGGGTTGTCGCCGCGAAGGTACTCCTTGATGGCGCCCAGGTGCTCGCCCAGCGGTGTCATCGCCGTGGCGACGTGGGCCGGCCCGCCGAGGGCCACCGCGAGGTGCTGGTTGATGTCCGCGTCGATGGCCAGCACGGGCCGGCCCTCGGCCTCGAGGTGGCGGGCGTACAGCGCGGCGAGCGTGGTCTTTCCGCTGCCGCCCTTGCCGACGAACGCGACCTTCATCGCCCCCGCCCCCGGCAGACGCTAACGAGAACCGTTTCCATGAGCGACATGGTAGCGGCTCACGCCGGCGCGGACGGCCGACTCGCCGAGCCCGACGCGATCACGGCGGCGCGGGCGATACCGGCGATGCGGCCGACACCGGCGATGCGGCCGACACCGGCATCGCGCACGTCACGCCCCCTCGGCGGGCCGCGCCGCCGCCGCTGCCGCCGCCACGGTGGGCGGCGCTCCCGTCGCAGCCGCCCGCGCGGGCAGGCCGAGGACATCGGCGGCCACGCGGGCGATCGCCTCCAGGGTGCGGTCACGCCCACCCGCCCCCTCCACCATGAGCAGCAGGTGCCGCACGCCGGGCAGGGCGGCGGCCAGGGCGAGCGCCTCGCGGCACCGGCGAGGGGAGCCGACCGGGTGGATGTCGATCAGGTGGTCCACGTACGCGCCCAGGTCCCGCCGCCCGGCGGGGGCGCCGTCCAGCCGGACGTACTCCCGCGTCCCGGCCAGCAGGGCGGGCAGGCCGGCGCGGATGACGCGCGCCGCCGGCTCGTCGGCCTCCTCGACGTGGGCCAGGTGGGCGCTGGCATGGGCGACGGCGCCGGGGTCGTGGCCGTGGGTGGCGGCCACCCGTGCGTAGCGGTCGAGCAGGTTCCGCTTCTCGGTCAGGTCGGCGTGCAGGCCGAGCAGGAGCGGCAGGCCGTGTCGGGCGGCCAGCTCCACGGTGGTCGGCGAGGTCGCGGCGACCCAGACGGGCATCCGCCGGCGGGGCCGGGGCACCACCGGCACCGGCCGGAACGGGAAGCGGCGGTTACCGGCCACCGTCGGCTCCCCCGACAGCCACCGTGTCAGGATCTCCAGCGCATCGCCGAAACCGTTGTCGAACCGGTCCTGGCCGGTGCCGAAGACCTCGAGGTCCACCCAGGGGCCTCCCCTGCCGACGCCCAACCCGAACCGGCCGCCGGACAACTCGTCGAGCAGCACCGCCTCCTCGGCGAGGGCGACCGGGTGGCGGTTCGACAGGATGCAGGCGGCGGTGCCGACGTCGATGGCGCGGGTGGCGCCGAGCAGGTGCGCGGCGAAGGTGACCGCCGAGGGGCACACGCCGTAGGAGATGAAGTGGTGCTCGGCGATCCAGACGCCGTCGTATCCGGCGGCCTCCGCCGCGCGGCCGTAGTGGTGGGCGTCGGCCAGGGCTTCGGCGTGGGTGCCGCCGGGGCGGTGCCCGGCGAGCAGGAACAGGTGCGTGCGTACGCCCCGCCCCGCCCGCCGGGCCCCGGTCGGGTCAGCAGTCACGCAGCTCTGGGGACTGGTTGAGCAGCTGGCCCCGGATGGAGACGAAGCGGCGGTAGGTGTCCGAGTCGACGGCGGACGGCCGGAACGCCGCCACGCGGTGGCAGTTCTGGAAGGCGAGCCTGACTCCGAAGTGACGTTCCAGGCTGGACCGGATGGCGTCGCTGGCCAGGGCGCGCAGCAACTGGCCCCGCTCCGCCTCGCTCGGCGGCGGAACGACGTTGTCGGCGAACTCGGCGTCGGAAGACTCCAGCTCCGCCGCCACCCGGCTGACGGTCTGCCAGGCGTAGGGCAGCGAGTCGCGTACACAGGCCACGAACGCCTCGTCGTCCACGGGCCCCGACTCGGCGGCCCGCAGCAGGCTCGGCGGCACGGTGAGAGACATGCTCCTCCTCAGACACGTTAACGATCATGGTTGTCATTAGCGTTGCGCAGTGAGCACACCACGTCACCGTCCGCGACGTCAACCACCCGACGACGAACGCGACGACGCGCACCGCCACGGCGGTTCGCGGCCGCGACCCCCGAGCGCAGCCGCTCATGACAACCGTTATCGTTACCGCGTTGCCCCGCCCCCCGACGAAAGCGCTTGGTTGTGACACGACTACGTCTGACTCTGGCCGTCCTGCTCGCCGCTGGTGTCGCCCTGGCCGGCTGTGGTGGTTCCGCCGCGCCGGCACGGCCCGCCGCCGCCCCCGTGCCGTCCGCACCGCCGGTCCAGGCGGTGACCCACACGTTGAGCCTGACCGACGTACGAGGGCAGGCGGTCAGCCTGAAGTCGAAGCCGGAGCGGATCGTCTGCCTGACCGGGTTGTGCGACGACGCACTGGTGGAGCTGGGCCTGACGCCGGCGGCGACCACCACGCCGAAGCTCCTCTCCCGTCCCGACTACCTCGGCGCGGCGGGCAGGTCGGTACCCACCCTCCCGGGCACGTTCGGCAACGAGGACGTGGCGGCGATCGCCGCCGCGAAGCCGGACCTCGTCATGGGTCTCGCCGGGGTGCACGACCAGCTCCGCCCGGCGATCGAGAAGTTCGCGCCACTGTGGCTGGTCCAGGTGAAGACGTACGAGGACTCGGTGCGCTACCTGCGCGACGTGGCGACGCTCACCGACCGCGGTGCCCAGCAGGTGGTGGCCGAACGGACGTTCCGCGACCGGCTCGCCGCCGCCCGGGCCGCAGCGACCGAGCACGGGCTGGCCAAGCGGACCGCGCTGGCGATGTTCGGCGGCACGTCGATCGGCGTCAACACCTCCGACGACCTCCTCGGGCACCTGCTGTCGCAGGTGTTCGACTACCCGTGGCCGAACAAGGGCGGCGGCTTCGACACCGCGCAGGCGTACAGCGTGGAGGAGATTCTCGCGCGCGACCCGGACATCGTGTTCATCCAGTCGTTCACCTTCGGACCGGACGCCAGGACCGTGTCGGCCCAGTACGCCGCCAACCCGGTGTGGAAGCGGATCACGGCGGTGCGGGAGGGCCGCGCCTACGAGGTGCCGGCGGAGCTGTGGGCCTCGGGCCGGGGCACCCGCGCGCTGGGGCTGATCCTCGACGAGGCGGTCGCCAGGGCGACCGCATGACGACGCTCGGCGCCGCGGTGACCCGGCCGGTGCCGCGCTGGTCGGCGGCGCTGACGCTGGTGGCCGCCCTGGCCGGCGCGGTCGGGCTGACCCTGGGCGTGGGCCTGCCCGCGGAGGCGGACGTCGCCCGAGTGGTGCTGTGGGAGCTGCGGATGCCACGGCTGCTGCTCGCGCTGCTGGGCGGCGCGGCGGTCGGGGCGGCGGGACTGCTGATGCAGGCCGCGCTGCGCAACCCGCTGGCCGTGCCGGAGCTGCTGGGGGTGTCCACCGGTGGTGCCCTGGCTGCCGCGGTGACGGTGGTCTGGGCGTTGCCGGTCCCGGCGGCGCTCCAGCCGGTGGTGGCGCTCGTCGGAGCGGTGTGCGGGGGTGCGGTCTGTCTGGCGGCTGCCGGCACGGGTCGCGGTCCCGGGGCGGTGCTGCTGACCGGCGCGGCGGTCTCCACCGCGTTGCAGGCGGTGCTGCTGTCCGTGCTGGCCGCCGCCGACCGGCTGCAGTACGACACGCTGTTCCGGTACCTCGTCGGCAGTCTCACGGGCACCACCTGGGACCACGCCAGGCTGACCCTGCCCTGGCTGCTGGCCTGCGTGCCGCTGGCCGTGCTGGCGTTGCCCGCGCTCGGGGTGCTGCGCCTCGGTGACGAGGCGGCGGCGGCCGTCGGGCTGCACGTGGGCCGGGCCCGGGTCGCCGTGCTGGGGCTCGCCGCCGTCCTGGTCGCCGTGGTCGTGGGACCGTGCGGGCCGATCGCCTGGATCGGTTTCGTCGCCCCCCACGCGGCCCGACGGCTGCGCCCGGCCGCGGACGCGCGCCACCTGCTGCCGTGGGCGGCGGCGCTCGGCGGGCTGTTCACCACGGTCGCCGACCTCGCCGCCCGGCACGTCTTCGCTCCGGCGGAGACTCCGCTCGGCGCGTGGACGGCGGCCGTCGGCATCGTCGCCGGGTTGGTCATGCTGGCACGACGGAGCACGTCGTGAGGTGGTGGTGGGCGGTCGGGGCGCTGCTCGTGGCGGCGGCCGCGGACCTGGTCGTGGGCCGTGGTGTGGACTGGCCGCAGCTCGACCCGTTGGAGCAGCGCATCCTCGTCGAGCTGCGGCTGCCCCGCCTGGCCACCGCGCTGCTCGCCGGCGCCGGGCTGGGTGCGGCGGGGCTGCTGTTGCAGGCCGTGCTGCGCAACCCGCTGGCCGCGCCGGAGCTGACGGGGGTGAATCCGGGCGCGGTGCTCGGCGTGCTCACCGGCATCCAGCTCGGGCTGGTGCCCGCGGATTCGGCCCCCGGCGCGCTCGTCGCGGCGCTGGCCGGCGGCGCCCTCGGTGGCGTGCTGATGTGGCTGCTGGCGCGGCACGGCCCGCCGACGGAGGTGGCGGCGTACGGGTTGCTCGGGTCGGCGGCGCTGGCCGGGGTCACCGCGCTGCTGCTGGCGTACCAGCCGGGTCGGTTCGGCAACGCGATGCGGTGGCTGGTCGGCTCGACCGACGGCCGGGTCTGGGCGCACGTGCGGGCCGCGTGGCCGTGGCTGGTCGCCGCGCTGGTGCTGGCCTGGCTCTGCTCGGCCGCGCTGGGCGTGCTGGCCGCGGGCGACGGGCACGCCGCCGCGCTCGGTGTGCCGCCCCGCCCGGCCCGCGCCCTCGGCCTCGCGCTGGCGGTGGCGTTGGCTGCCGGGGCGGTCGCGCTGGCCGGCGCGCTGGCCTTCGTCGGGCTGGTCGTGCCCCACGTGGCCCGGGCGATGTGCGGGGCGGACCTGCGCCGGGCGTTGCCGGCCGGCGCGCTGCTCGGGGCGACCGCGGTCGCGGGCGCGGACGCGCTCGCGCAGGTGTTGACGGTGACGGTGCAGTCCGGGTCGGCCGCACAGCGGCTGGGCGTACCGGCGGGCGCGGTGACCGCGCTGCTCGGGGCGGTGGCCCTGGTGGTGGTGGCACGCAGGTCGTCTCATGTGGAGGTGTCATGACGCAACCGGTGTTCGTGGCGGAAGACGTCCGGTACCGGTACCGGGTCCGACCGGTACTCGACGGGGTGTCCCTGGTCATCGATCCCGGCGAGTGCGTGGCGCTCGTGGGCCGCAACGGCTGCGGCAAGTCGACCCTGCTGCGGTTGCTCGCCGGCATCGACCCGCCGGAGAGCGGGCGGGTGCTGCTGCACGGCCGCCCGGCGCACGCGATGCGCCGGCGGGACGTGGCGCGACAGGTGGCGGTGCTGCACCAGCAGCTACCGCCGATGCCGGGGCTGACCGTGCGGCAGTTGGTCGCGCAGGGCCGCTACCCGCACCGGGGGCCGCTGGGGATGCTGTGGCGCCCGGACGACGCCGAATCCGCCGCCGCGCTGGACGCGGCGGACGTGGCCGGGCTGGCCGCGCGGGAGGTGGACACGCTCAGCGGCGGGGAACGCCAACGGGTCCGCCTCGCGCTCGCGCTGGCGCAGCAGACCCCGGTGCTGCTGCTCGACGAACCGACCACCTTCCTGGACGTACGGCACCAGTTGGAGGTGCTGTCGCTGGTCCGCCGGCTGCACGCCGAGCGGGGTTTGACCGTGGTGACGGTGCTGCACGAGCTGGACCACGCCGCCCGGTTCACCGACCGGGTCGTGGCGCTCGCCGACGGCCGGGTCGCCGCCGACGGGCCGCCCGCCGAGGTGGTCACCCCGGGCCTGCTCGCCGAGGTGTTCGGCGTACGCGGCCGGGTGGTCGCCGACGCGCACACCGGCGCGGTGCGGGCGCTGGCGGACGACCCGCTGGAGGGGGCGTGATCGTCCATCGGGAGCTGGTCCGGCTCGGCGGCGCCGTCGCCGGACCGGTCGCCGCGTGCGCCGCGCTCGGGGTGGCGGTCTCGGCCGCGTACGTCGGTCAGGCGCTGCTGCTCGCCGCGGCGCTGGCGGCGGTGGCACGCCGCGACCTCGACGCCACTTTCCCGCTGCTGGCCGGAGTGCTCGCGGTGATCGTGGCCCGGGCTGTGCTGCTGTGGTGGCGGGAGGTGGCGACCGCGACGGCCGGCGCCCGGATCCGGGCCCGGCTGCGCGACCGGTTGGTGGCGCGGCTGGCCGAGCTGGGTCCGGCCTGGCTGACCGGGGCGCGCACGGGGCGCACCCAGGCCACGCTGGTCGACGGCGTGGAGGGGCTCGACGCCTACTACAGCCGCTACGTCCCGCAGGTGCTGGTCACGGTGACCGTCCCGACCGCGCTGGTGGCGTGGCTGGCCACCGTCGAGCCGGTCGCCGCCACGCTGCTCGGCGCCGCCGTGCTGCTGGTGCTGACCGTCCCACGGGTGTGGGACGCGACCCTGTTGCGGCGGGGCCGGGGACGGTGGGCCGCCTTCACCGCGCTCGCCGCCGACTTCCTCGACACCCTCCAGGGAGCGGCGACCCTGCGGGCCTTCGGCGCGGTCGGCCGGATGCGCGACCGCATCGAGGCGCGCAACCGCGACCTGCACGCCACCACCATGACGCAGCTGCGGTTGTCGCTGGTCGAGAGCGGAATCACCGCCCTGCTCGTCCAGGCCGGGCTCGCCGCGGCGACCGTCGCCGCGGCGGTGGCCGCGGGCGGCGGCCGTGCCGACGCGACAACGGCGTTCCTGGTGCTGCTGGTCTCGGTGGAGTGCTTCCGGCCGGTGCGCGACCTGGGCGCGCACTGGCACGCCGGGTACCTCGGCGTCACCGCCGTCGACGGCCTCACCGACCTGCTCACCGCGCCGGCCCCGGTTACGCACACCGGCCGCGTCGACCCCCGCTTCACCACGGGTCCGGCGGTCACCTTCGAGGCGGTCGGCTACCGCTACCCGGGCCGGGAGTCGCCGGCGGTGCGGGAGGTGACGCTGCGGCTGGCCCCCGGCGAGACCGTCGCGGTCGTCGGCCGGTCCGGCGCGGGCAAGTCGACCCTGGCCAACCTGCTGCTGCGGCACCTCGACCCGGACGCCGGCCGGATCACCGTCGGCGGCGTCGACCTGCGCGACCTCACGCGGGACGCCCTGCACCGGACGGTCACCGTGGTCGCGCAGGAGACGTACCTCTTCCACGGCACGGTGGCCGAGAACCTGCGCCTGGCGCGCCCGGACGCCACCGACGCCGACCTGGAGGCCGCCGCCCGCGCCGCCGGCGCGCACGACTTCGTCGCGGCCCTGCCACACGGGTACGCGACGCCGGTGGGCGAGCGCGGCGCCACCCTCTCCGGCGGGCAGCGGCAGCGGCTGGCCATCGCCCGCGCGCTGCTCGCCGACGCTCCGGTGCTCGTCCTCGACGAGGCCACCTCCCATCTGGACCGGCGGCAGGAGGCGGCGGTCGTGACCGCGCTCGCCGACGCCGCGCGCGGGCGCACCTGCCTGGTCATCGCCCACCGTCTGGCCAGCGTCCGGCACGCCGACCGGATCGCGCTGATGCAGGACGGCCGGATCATCGCCGCCGGCAGCCACGACGAGCTGCTGCGTACGACCCGCGCGTACGCAGACCTCGTCACCGCCCAGGAGGTGGCCTGATGGTCACGACGGACCTCGCACCCGACGTGCGCCCGGCCGACCCGCCCACCGGCCGTGGCGCGGAGCCCGCGCCCGGCGGCCGGCAGCCCGGCGCGCTGCGGCGGCTGCTGCCCGCGATCGCGGGGCACTCCGGCGCCTTCTGGGCGACCCTGGCCGCGAACCTCGTCGGGCAGCTCGCCGTGGCCGGCGCCGCGGTGCTCGGCGCGTGGCTGCTCGGACGGGCGGTGACCGGCGATGCCACACCGGTCGAGACGGTCGCGGCGGTGCTCGGCGGGCTGGTGGCGGTGATCGCCGCGGCCACCTGGTGGGAGATGCTCGTCTCGCACGACCTGGCCTACCGCGTCCTGGCCGACCTGCGGCTGCGGGTCTACGACGCGATCACCCGGCTCGCGCCGGGCGGACTGGCCGGCAGGCGCTCGGGTGACCTCACCACCGTCGCGCTGTCCGACGTGGAGACCCTGGAATGGCTGTTCGCGCACACGATCGCGCAGCTGCTGACCGCCACCGTCGTCCTGACCGCCGGCACGCTGCTCGCCGCGTCGATCGACCCGTGGTTGCCGTCCGTGGTGCTGCCGCTGGCCGGGCTGGTCACGGTGGTGCCGTGGCTGCTGCGCCGCCACGCCGACCGGCACGGCACGCGCGTCCGGGCGGCGACCGCCGACCTGACGGCCGACGTCGTCGACACCGTGCAGGGCCTGCGGGAGCTGACCGTCTTCGGGGCGATGGAGCGGCGGCGCGCCCACCTGGCCGCCCGGACCCGGCAGCTCGGCCGGGCCCAGCGGGCCAACGCCGCCCGGGCGGGCCTGGAGACAGCGCTCATCGACGTGCTGCTGGCCGTGGCCGGGGTCGGCGCGCTGCTGGCCGTGGCCGACGGTGTGGGTGCGGGCCGCCTGGACCCCGCGCTCGCACCGGTCGCGGTGGTCCTCGCCGGGACCGTGCTCGGCCCGGCCGCCCAGGTCGCGCTGCTGCTCAAGCAGGCCGGCACCCTGCGCGCCGCGGCCGGCCGGATCGACGCGCTGCTGCGCGCCCCGGCGGCCGTCACCGCTCCGGCCGCCCCGCTGCCGGCACCCGCCGGCGGTGAGGTGGCCTTCGACGACGTGCGCTTCGGCTACCTGCCCGGCCGGGCGGTGCTGCGGGGCGTCTCGTTCACGATCCGTCCCGGCGAGACCGTCGCCCTGGTCGGCGCCTCCGGCGTCGGGAAGTCCACCTGCGTCCACCTGCTGCTGCGCTACGCCGACCCCACCGCCGGGCGGATCACCGTCGGCGGCGTCGACCTGCGCGGCCTCACCGACAGCGACCTGCGGCGCACCGTCACCGTCGTACCCCAGGACGTCCACCTCTTCCCCGGGTCGATCGCCGACAACATCCGGCTGGGCCGACCCGACGCCACCGACGCCGACGTACGGCGGGTCGCCGACGCCGCACAGGTCAGCGCGTTCGCCGACGAGCTGCCGCAAGGGCTGGACACTCCCGTCGGGGAGCGGGGCGGGGCCCTGTCGGGCGGCCAGCGGGCCCGGGTCGCCGTCGCCCGAGCCCTGCTCACCGGGGCGCCGGTCCTCGTCCTCGACGAGGCGGTGGCGAACCTCGACGCTCGCACCGAACGTGACCTCGCCCAGGCCCTCGACGCCGCCCGCGCCGGGCGGGCGACCATGGTGATCGCCCACCGGCTCTCCACCATCATGCGCGCCGACCGCGTCGTGATGCTCGACGCCGGCCGCGTCGTCGCCGACGGCACCTTCGACAGCCTGCGCGACCGGGAACCCCTGGCCGGCCTGCTGGCCGACCAGCTCTCGGCTCACCGACAGGCACACCCTCGACAACCTGGGAAGGGAGAACGGTGAGAACTCGACGTTCCGCACGGTCGCGGGTCACGGCGCTACGGTGAGTCCGTCGCGAACAGGAGGAGGTACGGAATGACGGAGCGACATCCCGCGCTCGCCCGGCTCGACGCGCTCGCCGGCCGGTGGACGGTGCAGCCGAGGGTCGACGGTCTCGGTGCCGGGTGGAGTGACTTCTCCTGGGTCGAGGACGGCAGGTTTCTCCGGCAGTTCTCCGACGCCGAGCCACTGCCGCCCGACGCACCCCGGGCCTGGCGGGAGAACAACCCGTTGCCCACGACGTCGCTGATCGGGCTCGACGACGCCGGCGAGGAGTTCACCATGCTGTACGCCGACGCGCGCGGCGTGCATCGGGTCTACCGGATGACCTTCGTCGACGGCGTCTGGCGGGCGTGGCGGGACGCCCCCGGCTTCCACCAGCGCTTCGTCGGGGTGCTGAACCGGGCTGGCGACACCATCGACGGGCGGTGGGAGATGTCCGAGAACGGCGTCGACTGGCGAGTCGACTTCGAGATCACCTACCGGCGCTGACCCCGGAGGCCGCGAGGGCGAGGCGCGCACCGGCCGCGGGTCGCCGGCCACGCTCCGGCGACGACGCCGTGCGCTCGGGGGTCACGGCGGGGTCCTTCAGGCCCTGGCGCCGGGTGACCCGGTCGGCGGGAGCGGCAGCTCGGCGGCGGCCACCGTCTCGACCCGCACGGCGGAATGCGCCGGCGGCAGCTTGCGGGCTCGCGGCGAGCGGCTGTGCAACCGGCCCCGGCCGGCCGGGTCCGGCCGGCCGCTCACCTCGCAGGTCACCATCCGGATCGGCGGAGGCGGCGACGGCAACCGGCCGGAACCCCAGCGCACCCAGAGCGCGATCCGTCCCGCGTCGGCTTCGGCGAGCAACTTCTCCCAGGTCCGGCGGCGCGTACCGTGATCGACCTCGACGACGACCGGCGGGCCGTCCCGGCGCGCGCAGGCCACGTCGAGCACCGACTGCCGCGCGGACATCGGCGGCGGCAACGGCAGCACGCTCGACGCCCGCCGGTAGACCCGCCAGCCCTGCTCTCCCGCCCAGTCGACCACCGCGTCGATCAGCCGGGCAGTGACCTGGTCCGTGGTCAGATCGGTGAAAGCGACCGCGTCGAGCCGGTCGGCCAGCGACGCCGCCAACCGCTCCCCGTCCTCGCCAGCTACCACCGTCGCAGGGTAACCGCGCGACCGGCCGCCCTCGCCGGCAGGGCGAAACGAGGTCGAGCCGCCAGGAACGGAGCACGTCCTCCGGGGCCGGGTCGCCAAGGGCCGCCGAGGCGACCGGCACTCGACTCGGCTGAGGCGCAAGGACGCCCACCCGCCCGAGCGGCGTCAGCGGGGCAGGACGGAGTGCCCGGCGACCGGTCGGACACCGCCGCGAGAATCGTCACGGTCGAGCTGGTGGCGACGTAGGGAATCACCCGATTACCCGGGCGGCGCCGGACCCTAGCGTCGACCGCATGGTCGTCATCCGATCGTCCCCGCCCGCACTCGCCGGCCCCCGCCCGCCATCCCCCCGGGACCGCGCCGGGGGGGATCGGCCGGCCGGGGCTGCTGCCGCTGATCATGAGCAGCTTCGGCATCGACCCGGGCGAGTACGGGCAGCGGCTGCGTCTGCTCCTCGGGGCGGTCCCCGCATGAAGGGAGACCTGATGCGTATTCGCCGCCTGCCCACGCTCGGGCTGGCCGTCCTCGCTCTCGCGCTGCCCACGGGGTGCGTCCGGTCCGCGGACGAGGCTCCTGCCACACCGGCACCACCGCACGCCGAGGCCCCCGCGGTGCCGGCCGCCGAGGAGACCATGGCCCCACCGCCGGTCACGCTCCCCGACGCCTGCGGCCTGGTGTCCAAGGCCGAGGCGCAGAAGCTGGCCGGCACGCCGCTGAACGACGCGGTGCGGGTCCGGGACACGTGCAGCTACACCGCCCCGGCCAGCGGGCCGACCGCGCAGGTCGAGGTGTACGTCGGCGACGGCGCCGAGAAGTACCTCGATATCGAACGTGAGCTCGGGCACGAGATCCGGCCGCTGTCCGGCCTCGGGGACGAGGCGCACCTCAGCGCGGAGGCGTTCTTCATCCGGAAGGCAGCGGTGTGGGTGGCGGTGCGGCTGGTGCGACTCAACGACCCGGAGGAGAACCAGGCGCCGCTGGAGTCCCTCGCGCGTGCCGTCGCCGGCCGGTTGTGAGACCGTTCCGGCGGCTGCCGGCGCCGGAACGGACACCCGGGATCCCACGGACCGCCGCCATCACCCGGCCACGGTGACCTGCCGGGCCCGCACGCCGAGGAGATCGTCGCGAGTGCGGCGGTGTGCGGACACGCGCCCGTCGGCAACCGGCTGCTCCGCGAAGTGGCGCGACTGTGCCATCATCCCGCCATGGACGGCTCCCTGGTCGGCCGTGACGCGACCGTCGAGCAGGTGTGGCAGGCGCTGGTCAGCCGGGCACCGGTGCTCCTGGAGGGTCCGAGCGGGATCGGCAAGACCGCCCTGTGGCGGGCTGTCGTCGCCCGCGCCGAGCGGGCCGGCTGGCTGCTGCTGCCCTGCGCCCCGACCGAGGCCGAGACGGCCGTGCCGTACGCGGCGCTGGCCGACGTGCTGCGACCGTTGGCCGACCGGGTGCCAGCCCTACCCCTGCCGCAGCGGGTCGCCGCCGACGTGGTGCTGCTGGTCGCCGAGCACGACGACGTCGTCGACGAGCGGGCCGTCGGCGCCGCCACCCGCTCGCTGGTCGAGGCCGCCGTGGCCGGGGGCGTACCGGTGCTGCTCGCCGTGGACGACGCGCCGTGGCTCGACCCACCCAGCGAACGCGCCCTGCGCTTCGCGCTGCGCCGGCTCACTCGCCGCCCGGCCGTCCTCGTCACCCGACGCACCGAGGACACCGGACCGCCCGACGTCCCGCTCGGCCTCGACGACGGCCACGCCGGCGGGCGCCCGGTCGTCCGCATCGGCCTGCCGCCCCTCGACCCGGTGGCCCTGCACCGCATCGTGCGGGCACGGCTCGGCGGCACGCTGAGTCGCCCGCTGGTCGCCCGCATCACCCGCGACGCCGGTGGTAACCCGCTGTTCGCCATCGAGTTGGCCCGCGCGGTGCTGCGGCTGCCCCGGCCACCGGGGCCGGACACGGACCTGCCCACACCGCCGCCGGCGCGGCGCCTGCTCGCGGACACCCTGCTGACGCTGCCCCGCCCCAGCCGCGACGCCGTACGCCTGGCCGCCCTGCTGACCGTGCCCACCCTGGACGACCTGCGCGCTACCGGCGTCCCGGCGGACGCCCTCGATGCCGCCGAGGAGGCGGGCGTGCTGACGGTCACGTCCCGCCGGATCAGCTTCGCCCATCCCCTGCACGCCGCCGCCGTTCGCGAGAGCATCCCCCCGGGTGTCCGGCTGCGGCTGCACCGCGTGCTGGCCGACGCGGTCGCCGACCCGGACGAACGCGCCCGCCAGCTCGCCCGCTGCACCACGACGCCGGACGCGACCGTCGCCGACGAGCTGGCTGCCGCGGCGGCTCGGCAGCGGGCCCGGGGCGCCCCGGCGGTCGCCGCCGAGTGGTACGACCGGGCCGCGGACCTCACCCCGCCGACGGCCGCCGCGGACCGGGACCGCCGCCGCCTCGACGCGGTGCAGTGCCGCATCGACAGCGGCGACTACGCGGCCGCCGGCGCAGCGGCGGAAGCCGCCGCCGAACAACTGACCGGCGCGGCCCACACGGAGGCGCTGCTGCTGCGCGCCACGGTCGCCTGGTGCGTCGACGACCTCCCCACCGCGGTCGCCGTCGGGCAACGCGCACTGGCCGCCGCCGACGGCCACCTGGCCGGCCGCGTCCACGCGCACCTGACCCTGTTCCAGGACACGCCGGAGCCCGCCCGCCGGCACGCCGAGGCCGCCATCGCCTACCTGAGCGACACCGACGAGCACCGCCCGCTACTCACCGCCGCGTTGCTGCTCCTGTTCTTCCACGAGGTACGCGCCGGCCGCCCGGCGCGCACCGGCCTGCTCGACCGGGCGCTGGCGCTGGAGGCAGGGGAACCCTCGTTCCTCGCCGGCTCGATTCCGGCGATCTGGTGGAAGGCGACGGACGACCACCACCGGGCTCGCGAACGGCTGCACCGGATGCTCGACCTGGCGGTGGCCCGGGGCGACGAGCCGTGGCAGCACGAGATCCTCACCCACCTGGGCGAGGCGGAGCTGCAGGCCGGCCGGTTCGCCGCCGCCGCGGAGCACATCGCCGCCGCACACGGCCTGGGCGAGCAGCTCGGCACCGGCCTGGTGGGCGAGACCTGGCTGGCCGGCATGCTGGACGCCGGCCGGGGACGGCTCGTCGAGGCCGGCGCGGTGGCCGAGGCCGGGCTGCGCCGGGCCGGCGAACTCGCCGACACCTGGAGCCGCCGCCTGCACCTGCAGCTCGCCGGATTCGTCGCGCTTTCCGCCGGCCGGATGGACGAGGCGGCGGCGGCGTACCGGAGACTCGTCGCGGAACTCGACGGGTCGGGCATCGCCGAGCCGCTGGCGCAACGCTTCGAGCCCGACTGGATCGAGGCGTGCGTCGGGGCCGGCGACCTGGATGCCGCCCGGGCCGGTCTCGCCCGGCTCACCGAGCGGCACGCGCGCCTCGCCCGGCCCTGGACCACCCTCGGGCTCGCCCGGAGCCGGGTGCTCCTGGCGAGTGCTGCCGGAGACGACCCGTCGGCGGCCCTGGCGGCGCTTGCCGACGCGCGGGCGGGGGTGCCGGCGGACGTGCTGCCGTTGGACCGAGCCCGCTGCCTGCTGGTCGCCGGTCGGGCGTACCGCCGGTCCCGCCGTCGGCGGGAGGCCCGCCGCGCCCTCGACGCGGCAGTCGCCGAGTTCACCGACCTGGGTGCGGTGGCCTTCGCCGAGCAGGCGCACGCCGAGCTGGATCGGATCGGCCGGCGCACGCCCACCCCGACCGAGTTGACCGCCACCGAGGAGCGGGTGGCCCGGCTCGCCGCCCAGGGCCGGACCAACCGGGACATCGCCAGCACCCTGTTCATCAGCCCGAAGACCGTCGAGGCCAACCTCGCCCGGATCTACCGGAAACTCGGTATCTCCAGCCGCGCCGAACTGGGGGCGACGATGGGCCGGCCGACACCTCCCGAGTCGCTCCACTGACGCCGCGCGGCCCGTGATGCGCGTCGTCAGCCGGTACACAACGGCACGTCCGGCCTGGTCTGCGAGCTCTTGTCGATCGTGAAGAGGACCTCGGTCTCCAGGTCGAGCTTGAGCTTCTGCCGCCCGGGGATCCGTTTGGTGATCAGCTCGACCAGCTCGCTGTCCAGGTTGAGGCCGACCCCGGTTCCGACCTTGACGACCCGGTCGACGCGCTGGCAGCGGGCCAGCGGAGCGCCGAGCGCCGAGCCGTTGGTCACGCCAATGCTGGCGCGCAACTTCAGGTACGGCCCGGCGGCGACGCCGGGTATCCCGAAACCGACCACGAACCTGAACTCCGACCCGATGACGAGGCCGCTCGGGCCGGTGCTGATGCCGCCGATCGAGTCGATCATCGGGGCTACCGTGGAGAACGTCGTCGCCGAGGGCCTGCTCGCGCTGATCCCGACCGGACCGCCCAACGCCCACTCCCCCTCAGCGGTGAGAGTCGAGTTCCTGCCGGTCAGCGCGGTCTCGAGGAAGAACTTCAGCTTGAGGACCACCACCATGGGAACGCCGCCGACGACGATCTGCTTGGGGGCCATGTCCACTGGCACCTCCAGGCGCACCTTCGCGTTGTCGTCCACACCATTGGCGACGCCGGCCTGCACCCTGACCCGCAACGACTCGATGCCCCGGATGCTCGCACCCGCATAGGAAGCCCTGCCGCCGCTGAGGGCGAGATCCGTAGCCAGCCTCAGTTCCTTGAACTTCAGGGCGATGTCCCCGCCGAACTTGAGGTTCTCGCCTCCGGCGTGGAACGCCGACAGGGTCACTCCCCTCGCGTCGAGCGCGGTGCCGAGCTGCCATTTGCCGACCGTCACTCGCAACTTGCTCTTGGCCGGGGGTGGCAGCTCCCCGCCCCGCGCTGGCTGGAGTCGCCGCCCTTGCTGGCCGATCGCCGCGACTCGGGCATCCGTCCCGTCGCCGGCACTGGCGAACGCCGTCGTCGACGCGGGGGCGGTCGCGCCGCTCACCGGACGCACATCGCGGTCCGATTCGCCCAATGTCCTGACGGTGCCGGGCAGGTCCGGGATCTCCTGCACGGTGACACCCCCGGCGTCGACGTCGCCCGCGTCGATCGGGACGTCAAGCTTGATCGAACCATCGCGGATAACCTCTTGCAGTTGCACCGGTACGAGCGTCAGGCTGACATGGCCGCCGCTGTTCTCCTTCACCGCGACCCGCCCGACCGCGCGCGACGTCAGGAACATGACCTCACCGACGTCCAGGTCGTCCATTCCCCGCGCGCTCCGGTCGATGGTCCACACCAGGCCGTCACCGCTGACCGACCGGACGACGGCGGCACCGCCCTCCACCACGACCACATCCGGCTGGTACGTGAACCCGGAGGGGTTCTTCGCCGGAGCATGGCCGAAGCGGGCCACCAACTCCGGTGAGGGCCCCTCGCTCCGCTCGAACCCCGGCGCCTTGTCCAGCCCGGACGAACAACCGAAGAGCACCAGCACGCAGCACGCCCCGACGAAGGCGCACAACCGCGGGCCCAAGCGCGCCGACCGCCACTGCGCTGCGAACGCCGTACCGATTCGAGCATGACGAGTGGGCCTTGGCATCATCGGTCCCCTCCGCGGATGCGACTCCTGGTGCGGCACTGCCGAGCGCGGGCAACGGTGCCTCAGCCGGGCAGACGCCGCACCGGACCACCGTAGGCCGCCTGCCGCGTCGTGGAATCGGGGAAATCCCTACGTGGTCGACCAGCCGCGCCGCCACGGGACGTTCAGCGATCAAATCCCCGTCGGTACGCGCAGGCGGCCGTCGACCATCTCGGCGACGGCGTCGACGCGGTCGAGGTGTCCCCGCTCGTGGGTGACCAGCACGGTCGCGGTGCCGCGCTGCCGGGTGAGCCCGGTGAGCAGGTCGACGATCGCCGCGCCGCGCTCGTGGTCCAACGCGCTGGTGGGCTCGTCGACGAGCAGCACCACCGGGTCGTTCATCAGGGCGCGGGCGATGTTGACCCGCTGGCGCTGCCCGCCGGAGAGCTGGTGCGGGCGGCGGTCGGCCTGCGCGGTCAGCCCCACCGCGGCGAGCAGCTCCGCCGCCCGGTGGCGGCCGTCCCGGCGCGAGCCGCCGCCGAGGTGGGCGATCACCTCCAGCTGTTCGGCGGCGGTCAGCGAGGCGAGGAGGTGGGGTTGCTGGAAGACGATCCCGACCATCGCGCGCCGCAGCGCGGTGGCCTGCCGGCGGCTGAGGCCGGTGGTGTCGGTGCCGGCGAGGACGACCCTGCCCGAATCGGGGGTGACCAGGGTGGCGGCCACCGCCAGCAGGCTCGACTTGCCGGATCCGGACGGACCGACCACGGCGGTCGTGGTGCCGGCCGGCACACGCAGGCTGACCCGGTCGAGAGCGGTCAGCCGGGCATCCCCGTCCGGGTAGGTGAGGGTGACGTCGGACAGGTCGAGGCTCATCGGGCGCTCCCCAGAGCGGTCAGCGGGTCGACGGAGGTGATGCGGCGTACGGACAGGGCGGCGCCGGCCGCGCCGAGCGCGACCATCACGGCGGCCGGCAGCAGGGCGGACCCGGCGGTGAGCGCGAACGGGACCGTGCCGGACACCGCGGCGCCGATCGCGACCGCCAGCCCGGTGCCGGCGGCCACACCGGCGAGCAGCAGCGCCAACGCCTGCCCCAGGGCGTCGCGCAGCAGGTGGCCGGTGGTGGCGCCGAGCGCCTTCAGCACGGCGACGTCGGGGCCGCGCTGGATGGTCCAGACGGTGAAGAACGCGCCGACGACCAGGGCGGAGATCGCGAACAACATGCCGCGCATGAGCTGGAGGGAGCCGTTCTCGGCGGTGTGCGAGCCGATCGCGGACAGCGCCGCCGTGCGGGTGACGGTGCGGGTGCCCAGCTGCCGGTCCGCGGCGGCCAGGTCGGCGTCGCGGGCGGCGGTCAGCGCGATGACCGTGGCGGAGTCGTCGGGCGCGCCGGGGGCGAGACGCTGCCAGTCGGCCAGGTCGATCCAAATGACCGGGGTGTGGCTGTGGGAGGCGTCGCCGGCCACCGCGGCCACGGTCAGTCGCCGCCCGCCGACGACCACGTCCTGGCCCTGGCCGGCGTCCAGGGCGTCGGCCGCTCCGCGCGACAGCACGGCTCGCCCGGCGGCCACGGGGCCGGGCGCCAGCGGAGAGTCGGGCGCGACGCCGAACGCGGAGAGCGCGGCGGTGCGGTCGCCGGCGCTGACCCTCGTCGTGGTGATGCCGAGCGGGGCGGCACCCGTCACCCCCGGCACGGTGCGCCAGCGCCGCCACTGCTGCGCCGTCACGGTCGACTCGGTGAAGGAGAGCTTCTGCCCGCCGGCCGGGGCGGAGAACGCCAGGTGG
This sequence comes from Micromonospora sp. URMC 106, assembly GCF_051386395.1. Lineage (NCBI taxonomy): Bacteria > Bacillati > Actinomycetota > Actinomycetes > Micromonosporales > Micromonosporaceae > Micromonospora > Micromonospora sp. URMC 106. Next base: position 101,146 of record NZ_JBPQTP010000001.1, on the reverse strand, counting down.
TCGGCGGGCAGGCCGGTGATCGCCGAGGTGCTGTCCCGGCCCAGGCCGGCGGTCAGGCCGGAGAGCAGGACGACCAGCAGCGTCATCAGCGTGACGACCGTGCCCATCAGGGCGAACCGGCCCTTGGCGAACCGCAGATCTCTCCACGCGACGAACACGAGCGCATCAGCCTCTCCGGGAGCGGGAGGGCCGCGGCGGCGGCCCGGTCACCAACCCTCGTCCGGTCCGCGCCGGCCGGCATCGGGCGGCGGAGCGGGTTCGCCGCGTCGATGTAGGCGGGTCAGGATCAATCCTTTGGTTGATGGCGGCGGCCGTGCGCGTCCTACCCTGGAGACATCGTGAACCCGGAATCGCTCGCCCGGCCGCTGCGGGTGCTGCGCGTCTGCCTGCACCTGCTGTTCGGGGGTCTGCTCGTGGTGGTCGCCGCACGCGCCCTGGCGGGGCAGGCGCCGCACCGCACCGCCGTGCTCGGCGCGGCGCTGGCGTTGGCCGCCGGCTACGCCGTCGGCGCCGCGCTGCCGCCGGTGCGCCGGTCCCGCCGCGCGGCGGCGGCGTGGCTGGCGGGACTGACCGCCGGGTGGCTGGTGCTGCTCGGTCTGACCCCGGACGCGGTGTGGCTGGCGTTCCCCCTGTTCCTGCTGCACCTGCACCTGCTGCCGGTGCGCTGGGGGATCCTCGCGGTGGTCGTGACGACCGCGGCGGCGGTCGGCGGCGTGACTGGTCACCAGGGGGTCGTCACGCCGGGCGCCCTGCTCGGCCCGGTCCTCGGCGCCGCCGTCTCCGTCGGGACCGTGCTGGGCTACCAGGCGTTGTACCGGGAGAGCGAGCAGCGCCAGCGGTTGATCGAGCAGCTGACCGCCACCCGCGGCGAGCTGGCCGCCGCCGAGCACGCCGCCGGCGTCCTGGCCGAACGCGAGCGTCTGGCCCGCGAGATCCACGACACCCTCGCCCAGGGGCTGTCCAGCATCCAACTGCTGCTGCGTGCCGCCCAGCGGGCCCTGCCGGGTCGGGCCGACGTCGCCGCCGACCACGTCGAGCAGGCCCGCCGGACCGCGCAGGACAACCTGGCGGAGGCCCGGCGGTTCGTCCACGCGCTGGCCCCACCCGGCCTCGACGGCGGGTCGCTGCCCGCGGCGCTGCGCCGGCTGTGCGCCACGACCGCCGCCCGGTCCGGGTTGGCCGTGCGCTTCCGGCTCGACGGTACGGCGGTGCGCCTGCCGACCCCGCACGAGGTGGCGCTGCTGCGCATCGCGCAGTCCGCGCTGGCCAACACGGTGCGCCACGCGGGGGCGACGCGCGCCGAGGTGACGCTGCGGTACGGCGAGCACGGCGTGGCCCTGGAGGTGGTCGACGACGGCGGCGGCTTCGACCCCGGCGACGTCGTCGGTCGCGGCGGCGGGTTCGGGCTGGCGGCGATGCGGGCCCGGGCCGGGGAGCTCGGCGGGACGCTGACCGTGGCGTCGTCGCCCGGCGGGGGCACCACGCTGGCCGTCCGCTTCGCCCACCTGTCGACCGAAGGGACCCCGGCGGGCACATGAGCCGTCTGATCCGGCTACTGCTGGCCGACGACCATCCGGTCGTCCGTGCCGGCCTGCGCGCCGTCCTCGCGACCGAGCCCGACTTCGAGGTGGTGGCCGAGGCCACCACCGCCGAACAGGCCGTCGCGCTCGCCGACCCGGACCGGGTGGACGTGGTGCTGATGGATCTCCAGTTCGGCGCCGGCATGCACGGCGCCGACGCCACCGCCGCCATCACCGCCCGTCCCGGCGGCCCGGTCGTGCTGGTGCTGACCACCTACGACACGGACGCCGACATCCTCGCCGCCGTCGAGGCCGGTGCGACCGGGTACCTGCTCAAGGACGCCCCGCCCGAGGAACTCGCCGCCGCCGTGCGCGCCGCCGCAGCCGGCGGGTCGGCTCTCGCGCCGGCGGTCGCCCACCGGCTGATGGACCGGATGCGCACGCCGGGCACGGCGCTGAGCCGCCGCGAGACAGAGGTCCTCCAGCTCGTCGCCGACGGGCTGTCCAACCAGCAGATCAGCGGGCGGCTGCACCTGAGCCTGGCCACCGTCAAGACGCACCTGGTCCACGTCTACGGCAAGCTCGGCGTCGACTCCCGCACCGCCGCCGTCGCCGCCGCCCGGGCCCGTGGCCTGATCCGCCGCTGACGGGCCGGGCCCGTCCGCTCGTCCACGCGGCCGGTCAGGGCCGGACGACACCGGCGTACGCGACCACGTCCTGCGGCGGGGCCCCGCGCTGCCGGCATCGACGTCCAGGGCGGGCCCGGCAGGCGGCTCGACGCCGTCGGCGCGCGTTCAGGAGACCGCCTCGATGATGCGCAGGTCGCGCTCGGCTCCGTCACCGAGCACTCGCAGCGCCTGCTGGTAGGCGGGGCTGTGGTAGGCGGCGACCGCGGCGTCGACGCTGTCGAACTCGATCAGCGTCGTGCGCTCCACGATCCCGGACTCGAACGCGCGGGCCGGAAGCCCGCGCGCCAGGAACCTGCCGCCCGCGGCGCGCATCGCCGGCCCGGCCAGCTCGATGTAGGCGGCCAGCTTCCTCTCGTCCTTGATCGACTGGAACGTGTTGATCCAGTACGCCTTCGTCATCGTCTCTCTGCCTCTCACTCGGGAGCGTTCGTGCGGCTCCTGCTGGGAATTGGACGGCCGGACACCGGCGCTCGTGACTACGGGGGGTGAGCCGGGCCGAGCCCACCGCGGTCAGTCGTCGGTCTCCCCCCACGCCGCCGCGACCAGGGCCGGGAGGACCTGCGCCGCCGTGCCACGCAGGTTGACGGCGCAGACCTGATCGAGCGGGGTCGGCTGCGGGTTGACCTGGATGACGGTGGCGCCCGAGCGTGCCGCGATGCCGGGGATCTCGGCGGCCGGGTACACGACGCCGGAGGTGCCGACCGCCAGCAGCACGTCGCAGGCGGCGGCCGCGTCGACCGCCGCGGTCAACGCCTCCTCGGGCAGCGCCTCACCGAACCACACCACTCCCGGGCGGACTGGCGCCGCGCAGGAGGCGCACCGCGGCGGCGGCATCCGGCGTCCCTCGTGCGGCTGGGCGAGCTCGTCGTCCGTGGTCTCCTCGACGGCGGCCGGGTGGGCGGCCGCCGCGGTGCAGCGGGGTGCGAACAGGCTGCCGTGCAGGTGGATCACGGGCCGGGCTCCGGCCCGTTCGTGCAGGTCGTCGACGTTCTGGGTGATGACGGCGCTGCCGGGGACCCGGGTCTGGATGGTGGCGATCGCCAGATGTCCGGGGTTGGGCTCGGCTCGGGACACCCGCGCGCGCCGCCACTCGTACCAGCCCCAGACCAGGTCCGGATCGGCGTGGAACGCCTCCGCCGTGGCGAGCTGCTGAGGGTCGAAGCGCGCCCACAGGCCGGTGAGACCGTCACGAAAGGTCGGCACGCCGCTCTCCGCGGAGATGCCGGCGCCGGTGAAGACGACGACACGGCGGGCGCTGCCGAGGAGTTCGGCGGCGCGGCGGAGCAGAACACCTTCCATGTGTGGAGATCATGCCAGCACGCCACGGACCCCGGCCCGCAACCGCCTCGCGGCAGATCCGGATCCCCGTGCCCGGCCCGGCCCGGACCGTCATGAGCTGTCGCCGGCTCCGCGCCGCGCGTCGGCGGCATGCCGTCGGGTGGTCCGGCTGCCGTCGAATACTCGGCTGCGGGTGGCCCGGCTCACCCGTAGGCTCCCGCTCGACGGGCCGGTGGGGCTCCTGTCGACAGCGGTCGGTCAGCGGGGTCGGAGATGAGCAGAGGTATGACCAGTCAGTTGTTCGCAATCAGCTTCGACGCGAACCAGCCACTGCCTCTCGCCCGGTTCTGGTCCGGGTTCCTGGGGTGGGACCTGGCCGACGACCCACACGACGGTGTCACGCTCCTGCCCAACGATGACACCGGGTTCCGCATCCGCTTTCTGCCGACCCGGAACCCGAAGGTCGGCCAGAACCGGATGCACTTCGACCTGACGAGCACGTCCCCGGAGGACCAGCGGCAGACGGTGGCCCGGGCGCTGAGGCTCGGCGCGCGGCACATCGACATCGGCCAGCGCCCGGAGGAGGGTCACGTGGTGCTTGCCGACCCCGAGGGCAACGAGTTCTGCGTCATCGAGCCGGGCAACACGTTCCTCGCCGACTGCGGCTTCATCGGAGCGCTCGCCTGCGACGGTTCGCAGGAGGTCGGGTACTTCTGGAGCGAGGCGCTGGGGTGGCCGCTGGTCTGGGACCAGGACCAGGAGACCGCGATCCGTTCGCCGTCCGGCGGCCCCAAGATCACGTGGGGTGGCCCGCCGCTGATGCCGAAGACCGGCAAGCAGCGGCTGCACTTCGACCTCGCCCCGCCTGCCCACGGTGATCAGCAGGCAGAGGTCGACCGGCTGATCTCCCTCGGGGCGACCCGGATCGACATCGGCCAGGGCGAGGTCGGCTGGGTGGTGCTGGCCGACCCCGATGGCAACGAGTTCTGCGTGCTGACGCCCCGGTAGCGGTGAATGCACCGTCGGCGGCACGGGGTACCGCGACCCTGGTGGCGGCGCGACGGTGGTCCCGACCTGGAGGTCCACCAGCGGCCCGTCGTGGCGGCTGAGGGCCAGCGACAGGTGTCGGACGTGTCCGACCGGCGCCGAGCCGTCACCGCCCGGCGGGCCTGACGATCCTGGCCTGCGCGTCGGCGACCAGGTTGGCCGCGTGCGGGCCGGCGGCGTGGCGGGCCGCGTCGACGGTGTCCGTGACCGCGGCGACCGGGTCCGGGTTGGTCGCGCGGTGCAGGGCGAGCCAGACCCACCGGTGTTCGCCGTCGTCGAGCTGCGACCGGCGGGCGCGCAGGTGCGCGGGCGGGGTCAGGGCGCGGGCGGCGACGCTGGCGGCGATGTCCGGGTCGTCGCCGAGTCCCGCGTAGCGGGCCGCCGCCGCGGCGGCCCACCAGGCCAGGTCCCGCAGTTCCGGTTCGGGCAGTCCCGTCAGCAGCTCTGGTTCGGGCAGCCCGGTCGGCAGCTCTGGTTCGGGCAGCCCGGTCGGCGCCTTGACGGCGGGACCGAGCGGTCTGCCGAGCCGCGGCCGGCGCGGGTGCAGCGCGGGCAGGTCCGGCACGATCCGGAAGCCGATGTCGGCGGCCTCGATCCGGGCCAGGTCCTCGGCGGTCAGGCCGTGGCCGGTGAATCGCTGCACCGCGACCAGGCCCATCATCGGCTTGCCGCGGTGGTGGTCGGCGAAGTCGAGGCCGGCGAGTGCCGCGGCGACCGATGGTGGCGCGTCGAGGTCGCCGAACGGCTCCACCGACAGCAGCACCTCGCCGCGTTCGGCGAACGACAGCCGGGTCACCGCGTTGACGTTCCAGAACATGCTGGCGGCCCGCCCCCCGGCGGACGCGCGGGTCAGCACCGACGCGGTGGAGCCCTGCCAGCCGTTGTACTCGACGGCGAGCACGGCGCCGCCGACGTCCAGCACCGCGACCCACGGGTCGATCGACTGCCGCCGCATCAGGTCCTCGCTGATCGCCCGCATCGACTCCGGTCGGGCCGGCTCCGCGCCGAAGGCGCGCAGCACGTCCGCGGCGCTCGCCCCGGTCACCACCGTGACCGTCGCGGCCTCGCCGAGGGCGCTGCGGCGCAGCCACCGGTACGCGGTCTCGGGCCGTTCGGGCCGCGCCGGCTCCGGCTCGCCGCGCAGCCGATGGCCGAGCCGGTCCGTACGGGCGTACACGATCTCGGGCCCGGCGGGCGCCTGCCACACCACCAGCTCGTAGTGCTCGGTGTCGCCCTCGTCGGCGTCGTCCCGACCGCGGGCGTGCACCCGTAGCCGGTAGTCGCCGGGCCAGGGCGGGGTGACCCGGCGCAGGTGCGGCTCGACCGCGTGGGACCCGACCACCGAGGCGGCGCCGACTGCCGCCCGCCAGCTGACCTCGACGATCTCCTCCCACCCGGTCGCGACGTCCGGCGGTGGTCCGTCCAGGATGCTCAACGTGATCCGGACGTGCCCGGTCCGCACGCCGGTGCGGATCACCGCGCCGCCCGGGACGACCGCGACCAGCCCGTTGCCGCCGAAGTCGACCTCCGGGACGGCGGCGCCCTCCGACAGCGCGAACCGGTGCCCTGCCACCGGCGCCGATCCGCTGCAGTGGCGGGGCAGCAGGTACTCGGCGCGGGCCCGGTCGAGCAGCGCGGCGGCGTAGCCGGCGGGCATCGGGGATTCGCGCAGCAGGAGGACCGCGGTGCCGATCGCGACGCCGAGCACGGCCGGTGGTTCCGTGGCCCAGGCCCGGATGCCGACCCGGCGCAGGACGGCGGCGGCCGTGGCCACGGCCAGCGCGAGCTGGGCCGCGCCGTGCGCCGCGGCGATGTCCCGCTCGTCGGTGATGCCAGGCGCCACCGTCAGCAGGGGGGCCACCCGCGAGTGAGAGGCCAGCCGGCGGGCCAACGCGGCGACCAGCGGCACCGCGCCGGGCCGGATTTGCTCCAGCACGGCCACTCCGGTGACCGCCTCGCTCTGCCCGCTCACGCTCGCGACGCCGAAGCTGCCGGTGACCGGCTCACCCAGGAAACCGGTCAGGTCCGGGGCGTCTGCCAGGTCCAACTCCGCCACGGTCAGTTCCAGCGCGCCGAGCAGGCGTTCGGTCAGCAGCGGCGGCAGCGAGCCGAGCGCGTCTCGCACCGACGGGTCGCCCGACCGGGCCGGAGCACCGGGGCGGAACCGGGCCACCGCCGGGTGCGCGACCGACGACCCGCGGATCGGCCAGGTGTCACCGTCCTCGACCGCCCGCAGCCGGCCGAGTTCGGCCGCCGGTCGCGTTGGGATGCGGGCGACGATGAGCGGCAGCGCCGCGGCGACCGGGCCCGACAACTCCGCCAGTACCGCATCAGGAACCTCGATCACCCGCGCCCCGCCGCCCTCCCGTACCGGAGGGCACATTCTAGTCCTCGACGATCATGTCCGGCGCCGCCTGCTACGGGGCCACGGGTCGACGCGGTCCCGTCCTTGTCGGTCCAGAGTCGACAGCGGCCGGGCGGTGGTCGCCGACGCCGCGGCGTTGCCCACGGCGCCCCGCCCCCGCCGGACCGGCGCTCCCGCCCGCCGCCCCCGCACCACATTGACAAACATCTCTAGCGCGAACGGCACCCGCATGGTAGGAATCTGCCAAATCTCTTCTCGGTTACGAAATTTTTCCACAGAGAGGGACCCGATGACGACAAGACGGATCATGGCCACCCTCGTGGCTGCCGCCGTCGGCCTGGCCGTGGCGGCCACACCGACCTGGGCGGCCCCCACGGACGAGCGAACCGTCAGCTACCGCGGCTATCACCTGTCGGTCCCCGCCGACTGGCAGGTCGTCGACCTGGCGACCGACCCGCACGCGTGCGTCCGCTTCGACCGGCCCGCGGTCTACCTCGGCCACCCGGGGAACGAGCCCTGGTGCCCCTCCGGACTCGTGGGACGAACGGCGGGACTGATCGTCGAGCCGATCGACTCCGTCACCGCCGAACGACTCACGGCCGACACGGCGGTCACGGCGAGCGGGAGGGCGACCGTGGGCAGCCCGGCCTCCCGCGACGGATCGATCCAGGTCGCGGTCCGGGACGCGGGCGTACTCGTCACCGCCCTGCACACGCCGGACACCGAGCCGACGGTCCGCCGGATCCTGGCCTCCGCACGCCTCGGCCCGGGCGCACGGCCGGTGCCGGTGGACGACGTCCGCGCCGAGGCGAGGTCCGCCACGGTGACCCCGTCGGCGGCGCCCGGCCCGCAGCCGGGCACCTACACCGGCAAGGGCTTCGACACGTGCACCGCTCCGGCGCAGTCGACGATGGACGCCTGGCGGAACAGCTCACCGTACCGCGCGGTCGGCATCTACATCAGCGGCTCCAGCCGGTCCTGCGCGCAGGCCAACCTGACCGCGAGCTGGGTGACCAACCAGACCAGCAACGGCTGGCACCTCATCCCCATCGAACTCGACCGGCAGGCGCCGTGCGGCACCCGCACGCCGAAGATGTCGTACGACCCGGCCACCGCGCGGTCCGAGGGAGCGGCCCGCGCCAGCAGCGCGGTGAGCGCGGCCCGGACGCTGGGCATCCCCGGCGGAAGCGTGATCTACAACGACATCGAGCACTACCCGTCGAGTGAGTCGTGCAAGGCCGCCGTGCTGTCGTACCTCTCCGGCTGGACCGAGCGCCTCCACGCGCTCGGCTACCTCTCGGGCATGTACTCCAGCGGCTCCTCCGGCGTCCGGGACCTGTGCAGCGCCTACCACGACAGCCGCTACGCCCGCGTCGACCACCTCTTCTTCGCCTGGTGGAACGGCGTGGCCGACACCGACGCCGGCGACTACTGCGCGGACGCCTACTACGCCAACCGGCAGCGCATCCACCAGTACACCGGCGACAGCCACGAGACCTGGGGCGGCGTACGGATCTACATCGACCGCGACTACCTCGACGTGTCGACCGGCACCACCCCGCCACCGGACGGCTTCAGCACCACCGTCGACAACACCACCACAGGTCGCTTCACGGCGAGCGCGAACTGGGGAACGTCGACCTACTCGGCCCAGCGGCACGGTACCGACTACCGGTTCGCCACCCCGACCCCCGCCAGCGACACCGCCTGGTACCGGGCGGACGTACCGGAGACCGGCTCCTACGAGATCTCGGTCTGGTACCCGGCCGACCCCGGCTACAACGACGCGACCCCGTACATCGTGGCCACGACGGGCGGTAACCAGACGGTACGGGTGAACCAACGCCTCAACGGCGGCCGATGGGTGTCGCTCGGCGTGTTCACCCTGGGCGCGGGCGACGGCAACAAGGTGGGCGTGAGCCGGTGGACCAGCGGCGTCGGCTATGTCGTCGCCGACGCGGTCCGCATCACCCGCGTCTGACCGGTGCCATGTCACCGCGGCGGGGTGCCTCCGCCGCGGTGACGCGTCGCTCCCCCGTTCGACGAGGGCTGGGCCGCCGAGGTCGAGTCGAGCCGCCACGTCGCCCGGTCGGGCCCGCCGGTCAGGGCGTCTTCGCGCCGAGCGTCTTGTGCAGCCAGGCGAGTTGCTCGAGCTGGTGGCCGCCCCCGCCGCCCTCGTGGTCGTTGAACTCGTACACGCGCAGCTCCTTGTCGCCGCCATAGCGGTGGTAGCCGGCGAAGCAGGTCGAGGGTGGGCAGGTCTGGTCCATCATCGCGATGGAGAACAGCGCGGGCGCGGTCGCGCGGGGCGCGAGCACGGCGGCGTCGAAGTACGACAGCGTGTGGAACACCTGGCCGGTCCGGTCGCGGTGCAGCTTGAGGTATTCGACGATCTCGCCGTACGGGCCGCGGCCGGCGACCTGCGCGCCGCGCCGGAAGTCGCACAGGAACGGCACGTCCGGCATGACCGCCGCGACGCTCGGCAACAGCGCGGCCACCGCCAGCGCGAGGCCCCCTCCCTGGCTGATGCCGGTGACCACGACGCGGTCGCCGTCGACGGCCGGATGCTCCTGCGCAGCCTGGGCGAACCGCACGGCGTCGGTGATCAGCCTGCGGTAGTAGAAGCTGTCGGGGTCGGTGATGCCGCGGGTGAGGAACCCGGGAACGGTGCCCGCGGGGTACGGGTGCGGGTCCGCGGTGACGCCGGAGGAGGCGCTCCAGCCCTGACCCCGGGTGTCCATGATCAGGTGGGCGAAACCCGCCGCGGCCCAGAACAGCTTCTCGTGGGGCAGGCCACGGCCGCGACCGTAGCCCAGGTACTCCACGACGCAGGGCAGCGGCGCCGTGGCATGCGTCGGCAGATGCAGCCAGCCGTGCACGGGTTCGCGGGCGTAGCCGGCGATGGTGACCGAGAAGGTGCGGATCTGGGTGAGACCGGTGTCGACGGGCTCGTACGCCGCCCGGCCGGGTTCGTCGGCGGTCAGCGTTCGCGCCCAGAAGTCGTCCAGGTCTGACGGAACAGCCAGTTCGGGTCGGTACGCCCGGCACTCGGCCAGGGTGAGATCGGTCAGCGCCACGGCACAACCTCCTGCACGGCGGACGTCGGATGTCGATTGCGGCAGGACGCCGTTGGGCATCCTGCCGGAGGCGGTACGGGTCGCACCTGCTGGTCACGCCTCCGCGGTGGCGTCGGCCACGGCCGACGCGAACCAGCCCGTGATGGTGGCCGGGTGGGTGATGGCGGTGCCGACGACCACGGCCCACGCTCCGGCGCGTAGGGCCTGGGCCGCCTGGGCCGGGGTGTGTATCCGCCCCTCGGCGAGCACCGGCACGTCGACGGCCGCCGCCAGCCGGGCGACCAGTTCGAGGTCCGGGCCCTCTCCCCTGGTGGTGTAGGCCGTGTACCCGGCCAGCGTGGTGCCGACCAGGTCCGCGCCCGCGTGCGCGGCGGCGACGCCCTCGTCCAGGGTGGAACAGTCGGCCATGACGAGGGCGCCGGTCCGCTCGTGGACGGCGGCGATCGTCTCGGCGAGGGTCAGGCCGTCGGGCCGCGGCCGGCACGTGCCGTCGAGCGCGACGACGTGGGCGCCCGCCCGGGCGACGGCCACCGCATGCCCGAGCGTGGGGGTGATGAAGACGTCGTCGTCGCCGTCCTTCCACAACCCGATCAGCGGGAGGTCGACCGCGGTCCGGATCGCGGCGATGTCGTCGAGTCCCTGGGCGCGGATGCCGGCGGCTCCGCCCCGGGCGGCGGCGAGGGCGACGCGGCGCATCGTGTCCGGATCGCGCATCGGCTCACCCGGATACGCCTGACAGGAGACCACCAGCCGGTGGCGGAGTTGCTCGACCAGCGAGGTCATGACACGGTCTCCCAGGCCAGCGAGGCGGCGCCGAGAAGCGGGGCGTCCGCACCGAGGGCCGAGGCCAGGACGGGCACGGCGTCCAGGCCGGGCAACGCCTCCCGCTTCACCGCGTCCCGGAGCGCCTGCCACCAGGGCTCGCCGAGGCCCGTCACGCCACCGCCGATCACGACGGCGTCCGGGTCGAGCACGTTGACCAGCCCACCCACGGCGGAACCCACGGCCGTCCCGCCGAGCAGGACGACCGCTCCGGCCGCCGCGTCGCCGCCCTGCGCGAGCGCGGCGACGGCCCGCAGGTCGTCGACCGGCCGGCCGGTCCGCCGCGCGTACTCGGCGGCGAGTCCGGGTCCGGCCGCGATCGCCTCCAGGTGCCCGCGTCCACCGCAGGTGCAGGGCAGCGACCCGGCGTATCGGGAGGGCTGGTGACCGGCGTGCCCGGCCGCGGAGTGCGCGCCGGCGAGCACCTTGCCGCCCACGACGAACGAGGCGCCGACGCCGGTGCCGACGGCGACGAAGAGCACCGTCTCGCAGCCGGCCGCGACGCCGTGGCGCGCCTCGCCGAGGGCGTGCGCGTGCACGTCGTTGACGACCGTGACGGGCAGGCCCAGTAGCCGGTGCAGCCTCCCCCGCAGGTCCGTGCCGGCCCAGCCGGTCAGCACGTCGGTGGCCGAGAGCACCCGGCCCGTCGTACGGTCGACCACCCCGGCGCTGCCGACCCCGAGCGCACGCACGAGCGTCCCCGCCGACCTCGCCCGCAACCGGTCGACGAGGTCGGCGGCGGTGTCGAGGACGGCGGACGCACCGGCCCTGCCGGGGGTCGCGGCGGTGACCCGGTCGACGACCTCGCCCTGCCTCGCCACGACGGCGGCTGTCGTCTTGGTGCCGCCGATGTCGAGCGCGGCCACCGCCTCGGCGGCAGCGGCTCGGGGCTTGCTTGCCTCGGCCATGGTCAGAGGAGCCCCGCCAGTTCCAGCTGGGTACGCACCCGGGCCGTCTCGTCGGCGTCGAGCGGTCGCAGCGGAAGGGACACGGCGTTGCTGTCGATGACGCCGAGCAGGGCGAGGGCGGTCTTGAACGCGCCGACGCCCCTGGTCGCTCCGGCAGCCGTGGCGGGGTCGGCGGCGTCGACGATCCGGAACAACCGGGTCAGGCGGTCCTGCTCGCGACGGGCGGCGTCCCAGTCGCCACCGACGCAGGCCCGGTGCAGCCGCACGTAGCCGGCCGGGTCCACGTTGCCCAGCCCCGGGACGGAGCCGGAGGCGCCGGCCAGCATCATCGCGTCGACGACCACCTCGTGTCCGGTCAGCAGGCCGAAGCCGGCGCCCGGTGCGTGCTCCGCGATCGCCAGCACCAGCTGGCGGAAGGCGACGTCGTCTCCGCTGGAGTCCTTGACGCCGGCGAGCACCCCGTCCACCGCGAGACGGGTGAGCAGGTCGGTGGTGAGCTTGGTGTGCACGCAGACCGGGATGTCGTAGGCGAGCACGGGCAGCTCGGCCGACGCGGCGACCGACCGGAAGTGCCGCTCGACCTCGTGCGGGCCGACGATGGCGTAGAAGGGGGCGGTCACCACCAGCGCGTCGGCGCCCAGCCGCGCCGACGCCCCGGCCCGGTCACGCACCCGCCGGGTGGTCGGCTCGATGCAGCCCGCGATGACGGGTACGGCGCCCCCCACGGTCTTGACGATGGTTTCGAGAGCCTGGTCCCGCTGCCGGTCGGTGAGGAAGACGGTCTCGCCCGAGCTGCCCAGCGCGAAGATGCCGTCGACCCCGGCGGCGAGCAGCCGCTCGACGAGCCGTTCGAGGGAGTTGACGTCGACCTCGCCCTCCTCGGTCAGGGGGGTGACGGTCGGCGGCACGACTCCGGCGAACCGTGGGGCTGGGATGGTCACGCTGTCTCCTCGACGTGTAGGGGGGTGGTGCGGCCCGTCACCGCGCTGGCGAGCTCGACCAGCTCCGCGTTGCTGGTCCCGGCGGGAACGGGGTGATGACACCGGAACTCGTGGGTGTCTGCGCCGTCGGTGTTCGCCCGCTGTGCCGGCGGCATCTCGGTGGCGCAGTGGTCGGTGGCGTTCCAGCAGCGGGTCCGGAACGGACATCCGCTGGGCGGTCGGGTGGCGGACGGGACGGGGCCGACGAGCGGGATGGGATCGATGGGCGAGAGCAGACCCGGCGTGGCGGAGAAGAGCGCGCGGGTGTACGGGTGCCGTGCCTCCTCGGGGAGCAGGGCGGCCGGCGCCTGCTCCACGATCCGGCCGAGGTACATCGTGATCACGCGGTCGCTGATCCGTTTGACGGTCTGGATGTCGTGGGAGACGAAGACCATCGCCAGCCCGAGCCGGTCCTTGAGGTCCAGGAGCAGATTGAGGATCTGGGCCCGGACCGAGACGTCGAGGGCGCTGGTGGGCTCGTCGGCGATGACCAGTCCCGGTTCCAGGGCCAGGGCACGCGCGATGGAGACCCGCTGGCGCTGGCCGCCGGAGAGCTGGCTCGGCAGCACCTCGGCCACCGAGCGCGGCAGGCCCACCAGGGCCATCAGCTCCGCGACCCGCGCCTCGCGCTGCGCCCTGGTGCCGCGGCGGTGCACGTCGAGCGGGTCGCGCAGGATGTCGCGGACCGGCATGCGGCGGTTCAGCGAGGTGGCCGGGTCCTGGAAGACCATGCCGACGCCCGCGCCGATGTGTCGGCGGCGCTCCGCCGCGCTCATCGACCACACGTCCTTGCCGGCGAAGCTGACCACGCCGCTCGTCGGCCGCTGGAGCCCGACGAGCACCTTGGCCAGGGTGGACTTGCCGCAACCGGATTCGCCGACGATGCCGACGGTCTCGCCGCAGCGGACGGCCAGGTCCGCGCCGGTGAGGGCGTGCACCCGCGCCCGGTTGAACAGTCCGCTGCCGCGGGTGCGGTGGAGTACGTGCACGTCGTGCAGCTCGACGATCGGCTCGCGCAGGGATGTCGCGCTCATCGGATCAGTTCCTTGTCGCTGACGGTGACGGCCGGGTGGTGGCAGGCGTACCCGTGCTCGGCGGTGCCGGTCAGCCGGGGCACGGTGTCCCGGCAGACCTCGGTCGCCATCGGGCACCGGTCGGCGAACCGGCAGCCGGACGGGAAGTCGGCCGGCGCCGGCACCACGCCACGGATCTGGGTGAGCCGCTCCGCGCCGGCCTCCAGGGAGAGGACGGACCCGAGCAGCCCCCGGGCGTAGTGGTGCGCCGGGGCCTCGATCACGTCGGCGGTCACCCCGGTCTCCACGATCTGCCCGCCGTACATCACGACGACCCGGTCGGAGACGTCGCTGACCAGCGCGAGGTCGTGGCTGACCAGGATCAGGGCGAAGCCCAGCTGCTCCCGCAACCGCAGCAGCAGCTCCATCACCTGCGCCTGCACCGTGACGTCGAGCGCGGTGGTCGGCTCGTCGGCGATGATCAGGCTCGGGTCCCGGGACAGGGCCATGGCGATCACCACGCGCTGCCGCTGCCCGCCGGAGAGCTCGTGCGGGTACGCCGCCAGGGTGCGCCGGGGGTCCAGGCCCACCAGCCGCATCAGTTCCTCGGCCGACCGGGTGCCACCGCGGCGGATCATCTGCGCGAGCTGGGCGCCGACGCGCAGCGCGGGGTTCAACGCGGAGAGGGCGTCCTGGTAGACCATCGTGATCTCCCGCCCCATCAGGGCGCGCCGGCGCTTCGTGCTCATCGCCAGCAGGTTCTCGCCCTGGAAGTGGATCTCCCCGCGTACCCGCGCCCCCTGGGGCAGGAGGCCCATGACGGCCAGGGCGGTCAGGGACTTGCCCGAGCCGGACTCCCCGACGAGACCGACCACCTCGCCGGGACGGACGTCGAACGTCATGCCGTCGACGATGTCGACGCCCTGGTGACGCCCCTCGAAGCCGATCGACAGATTCTTGATCTCGAGGACGGGCCGACCCTGCGGTAGGGGTCGTGCGCGCTCACGCAGCCGCTGCGCCGCGAGGTCGAGACCGGGCAGCGGCACGACCTCGCCGGAGCCCGGCAGCGCCGGCTCGGCCGGGTCGGCGACCGACGCGGTGGTGGCCCGCCGGGCGGCCGGGGCGGCCCAGGCGTCGGACATCCCTTCGGAGAGCACGTTCAGGGCGAGCACGGTGAGCAGGATGAGCAGACCGGGGAAGAAGGTGGCCCACCAGCCACCGATCTGCACCATCTCCTTGCCGAAGGCGATCACCGAGCCCCACGAGGACTCGGCCTCCTGGGGCGCCAGCCCACCGCCGATGAAGGAGAGGGACGCCTCGAAGACGATCGCGTCGGCGACCATGACGGTGACGAAGACCAGGATGGGAGCGGCGCAGTTGCGCAGCACGTGTCGCCAGAGGATGTGGGGCCGACGCGCCCCGATGATCCGCTCGGCCGCCACGTAGTCCTCGCGGTACTGCGAGAGCACGTTGGCGCGGACGATGCGCGCGATGGACGGGGTGAACACGAAGCCGATCGCCAGTACGAGGACCAGCAGGCTGTTCTTCCCGAACGAGATGATCAGCAGGGCGGAGAGCACGATGGCGGGGAAGGCCATGACCACGTCGAGGCAGCGCATGACCACCTCGTCGACCGCGGTCCGGCTGGTGCCAGCCAGCGCGCCGAGGAGCCCGCCGACGAGCAGGGCGATGCCGGCCGCCCCGAACCCGACGACCAGGGAGCGTCGGGTGCCGGCGACCAGCCGCGAGAAGACGTCGCGGCCGAGCTTGTCCAGGCCGAACCAGAAGTCGCCGCTCGGTCCGGTGAGCGCGGGGCCCAGTCCGGCCTGCGCCGGATCGTGCCGGAGCAGGAGCGGGGCGAAGACGCCCACCACGACGACGAGCAGGACGAAGCCGAGCGCGACCCGGGCGGTGGGGCGGAGCCGGGTGAAGGCGACGCCGGGGCGGGAGAGCTGAGCGGTGAGCGTCCGGCGCATCAGTGGCCTCCGCGCAGTCGGGGGTTGGCGAAGAGGTAGAGGATGTCGACGATCAGGTTCACCACGACGAACCCGAGGGCGATCGTCAGGACGGTTCCCTGCGCGAGGGCGGTGTCGTTCTGCTGCACCGCGCTCATGATCTGGGTGCCCATGCCGGGCAGCGAGAAGATGGCCTCGATGACGACGGTGCCGCCGATGAGGTAGCCGATCCGCAGGCCCAGCGCGGTGAGCGGGTTGACCAGCGCGTTGCGCAGCACGTTGCGGCCGATCACCACGCGCGGCGGCAGGCCGGCGCCGATCGCGGTGCGGACGTAGTCCTTGTCGAGCTCCTCGACCATGGACGTCCGCACGATCCGGGCGAGCGAACATCCCACTGGTACGGCGAGCGCGAGCGCGGGCATGACGAGGGACTGGAACCAGAGGCCGGGCGAGTCGGCCGGGTTGACGTATCCGCCGGTGGGGAAGATCGGGCGGCGGACCGCGAGTTCCTGGATGAACAGGAGGGCCAGCCAGAAGGACGGCATGGCGATCCCGGCCATGGAGACGAACCGGATGGCCTGGTCGGGCCAGCGGTCCCGGTACAGCGCGGCCGGGATGCCGAGGGCCAGGGCGATGACCAGCGCGCCGAGCACGCCCAGCGCCGTCAGCTGGATCGTCAGGGGCAGCGCGGTGGCGATCTTGTCGGCGACCGGCACCGAGGGCGGGAAGGTCATGCCCAGGTCGCCCCGGACCAGGTCGCCCAGGAAGTGCAGGTAGCGCAGCGGCAGTGGGTCGTCGAGGCCGTTGGCGGCCTTGAACGCCGCGACCTGCGCGGGGGTCGCTTGGTCCCCGAGGACGGACAGTGCGGGGTCGATCGGGGAGAACTGCATGATCACGAAGACGAACAGCGTGATGCCCAACCCCAGGGGAATCAGGGTCAGGAGTCGTCGCGCGACCAGGCTCAGGACGGTCAGCATGGTGTCTCTTTCTCGTCAGCGGGCACCGGGGTCCCGCCCCGCCCGGGACAGCCAGGGTCGGGGCGGGACGGCAGGGTTCCGGGCCCCCCATCCGGGGCTCAGCCGCTGCGGCTGGTGTCCAGGAAGTACAGGCCGGTGGTCGCGGCGCCGGAGAAGCCGGTGACCTTGGCGGGGTCGTAGGCCGTGACGACCTTCGTGTGCAGGATCGGGTAGAGCGGGACCTCGTCGGCCACCATGTCGAGGGCCTGCTTCCACAGGGCCTTGCGGGCCGTCTCGTCGGAGGTCTGCGCCGCCTTGTCGAGCAGGGCGGCCATGGCCTTGCGGTCCGCGTCGTTCCAGCGGTAACGCTTCCCCGGCCAGGTCTCGCCGTAGTAGAACCAGCGCATCAGCAGATCGGTGTCGACGCCGAAGACGCTCGGGTCGCCGGTGGCCATCAGCACCCGGAAGGTGTCCTTCGGCACGACGTCGCCGTAGATGGCCGCGGACGGCACCGTGTTCAGGCTGGCGTTGACGCCGATCTTCTTCCACTGCTCGACGACCAGCGGGGCGACGTCCTTCACGACGGAGTTGTCCGTGGTGTCGAGCTGGATCGACAGGTTCGTGACCCCGGCCGCCGCGAGCAGGGCCTTGGCCTTGTCGGGGTTGTGGTCGTAGACCGTCGCTGCCTTCTGGTAGTCCTTGTTGCCCTCGTCGAGATAGCTCGTCGCCGGGCTGCCGTACCCGCTGAGCGCCGTCTTGATGACCGCGTCCTTGTCGATCGCGTAGTGCAGGGCCTGGCGTACCCGCTTGTCGTCGAACGGCGCCGCCTTCGTGTTGAACATGAGGAAGACCTGGTTGAAGGCCTGCTTCACGTCGACGGTGTACTTGCCCTTGAGCGAATCGACGTTGAGGTACGGCACCGACTCGATCGCCTGGACCCGGCCGCCCTGCAGATCCGACACCCGGGCCGCGGCCTCCGTGGTGGTGTTCCACGTCATCGTGTCCGCCTTGGCCGGGCGGGGGCCGTTGTAATTCGGGTTCCGGCTCAGCTTGATACCCGACTCCTTCGACGCGCTGTCCATCTTGAAGGGACCGGAGCCGATCGGCGCCGTGTCGAAGGCCTTCGCGGCGGCCGCGTCGGCGGTCTTCGCCCTGGGGAGGATCTTGATGACGGCGATACGCTCGGCGAACAGGGCGAACGGGTACTTCAGCGTGAACTCGGCGGTCGTCGCGTCCTTGGCGGCGACCGAGTCGATGAACGGGACGAACCCCTGCATCAGCGGCGGAGCCGCGGGGTCTGCCGGCTTCAGCACCCGGTTGAAGGACCAGGCGACGTCCTCGGCCGTGACCGGGGTGCCGTCGGAGAACTTGGCGCCGTCACGCAGGGACACGGTGTACGTGCGTCCGTCGGCGCTGGCGACCGGGAACGCCTTGGCCAGCGCGAGATACGGCTCGCGGGTGATCGGGTCGAGGTCGACGAGACCTTCGAAGATGTGCTGGTTGACCGCGGTCGCCACCGCTGACGAGGCGTTCGCGGGATCGAACCCGCTGGAGAGGGTGAAGGCCATCGTCGCCTCGATCGACTTTGCGCCCTTGCCGTTCGAGACGGCGTTGGTCGAGGCGGGGCCGCCGCTGCACGCTGCCAGCCCCAGCGCCAGGGTCGCCGCGGTAGCCACCGTGGCCAGCGAGCGAACCTGGCGCGGTGCGCCGAACCGTCTCCTCAACGGCGGGTGGGTGGTGCTCACGTAAATGCCTCCATAGGCTCTTCATGCGCTCCGCGTGACCGCTCAGCGCTGCGGGGGTTTGCGGTAGGGGTATGACGTCTGACGTCTGATGCCGATAGGCTGAGCGTGACAGATCCGTGAAGGAAGGGCAAGGGGCAGATGACGACGATTGACGCGAGTCCGCTACGCGGGCAGGAGCGCCCGGGTCCCCGCCGCCAGGAGGTCGTGACGGGGATCAAGGAGTACATCCTGCGCAATCGCCTCAAGCCGGGTGATCTCCTGCCCACCGAGACGGAGCTGTGCGAGGCCGTCGGCGCCAGCCGGTCCAGCGTCCGCGAGGCGGTCAAGATCCTCTCGGCCCTCGACATCGTCGAGGTGCGACACGGGCACGGCACGTTCGTCGGCCGCATGTCCCTCAACGCACTGGTGGAGAGCCTGGCCTTCCGCGGCCTGCTCAGCGGCGAGGAGGACCACCACGTGCTGGGGCAGGTCGTGGACATCCGGCAGACGCTCGAACAGGGCCTGGCGGCCGAGATCATCGACGTCCTCGACGACGGCCACCGCGCAGACCTCTCCGCACTCGCCGAACAGATGGCCGAGCTGGCGGCCCAGGACAAGGACTTCCTCGAGATCGACCGGGCATTTCACCTGAAGTTGATGGAGCCCCTGGGCAACGACCTGCTTCTCCAGCTGACCGAGGCGTTCTGGCAGGTCCAGGCCATTGTGGCCCCCACGCTGCGCACGGAGCCCGAACACCGGGTGATCACCGCCCAGCGGCACCAAGCCATCGTGGACGCCATCCTCGGCGGGGATCCGGCGGTCCTGAAGGCTGCCGTGGCCGATCACTATGCGCCCATTCGCGCGAGCATCGCACGTGCCGTGCAGGAATGAGGACGGAAACCACCCGCTACCTGCCACACCCGATCCGCGCCGCGCCGATCGCACCGGCCGGACGCCACGGCTCGCTGATCGACGTCGGGGACGTACCGGCCCGGCCCGCGCTCGCCGACAACTCGGCGTGCCGGGCCGGCGCCCCGCAGTGACCCGTCTCACCCCTTGTCACAACGATCCCTCGTGCGGTGTCTCGTACCCGAACCCCCTGAGACGCAGGAGACACCATGACTGGGAAAACCGATGTGGTCGTGATCGGCGGCGGATACGCGGGCGTCCTGGCGGCCAATCGCCTGACCGGGCGTGACGATGTGGCGGTGACCCTGATCAACCCGCGCGGGATCTTCGTCGAGCGGATCCGTCTGCACCAGCTGGTGGGTGGTTCCGACGACGCGGTCGTCGACTACCGGGAGGTCCTGGCCGAGGGCGTCCGGCTGGTGGTCGACACCGCGACACGGATCGACGCGGCCGAGCGCAGCGTGGCGTTGGCGACCGGCGGCACGGTCGGCTACGACTACCTGATCTACGCGGTGGGCAGTGGGAGCGCCGACCCGGGTGTGCCCGGCGCGGCCGAGTTCGCCTACCCGATCGCCAGCCTGGAGGAGGCGCAACGGCTGCGGCCGGTTCTCGACGCCACCCCCGGCACGGCCCCGGTGACGGTGGTCGGAGCAGGTCCGACCGGCATCGAGACCGCCGCCGAGTTGGCGGAGGCGGGCCGCACCGTGACCCTGGTCTGCGGCGCGGTGCTCGGCCCGTACCTGCACCCTCGGGGTCGTCGCGCGGTGGCCAGGCGGTTGGCCAAGCTCGGTGTGACCGTGCTCGAAGGCCGCGACGCGACGGCGACGGCTGTCACTCGCGACGGCGTACAGCTCAGCGACGGTCGCGGGTTGCCGAGCGCAGTGACCATCTGGACGGCCGGATTTGGCGTGCCGGACCTGGCCGCGCGCAGCGGGCTGCGCACCGACGCCCTGGGCCGCCTGCTCACCGACGAGACGTTGACGAGCGTGGACGACGTGCGCATCGTCGCGGCCGGGGACGCGGCGGCGCCGTCGGATCTGCCGTTCCGGATGAGCTGCCAGGCCGCCACGAGGATCGGCGCACATGCCGCCGACACGGTGCTCAGGCGGCTCGCGGGTGAGCAACCCGCGCCCATCAACCTGGGTTTCTTCGGCCAGTGCGTCAGCCTGGGCCGTCGCGGCGGCATCTTCCAGTTCGCCGCCAGAGACGACACCGCGAGCAGGTTCCACCTCGCCGGCCGCCCGGGCGCGACGCTCAAGGAACTCGTCTGCAAGCACACGATCAAGCATCTGGCGGACGAGGCACGCGTGCCCGGCTCGCTCACCTGGGTCAGGGACGACAAGCGCCAGGAGTTGCTGCGGGACAGGCACGGCGAGGCGCTCGGCCGCCGCTGAACGGCAGCCGAGACAGGGCACTCGTGGAAGATCCGTCCGACTACGACGAACCGGACCGCATGTCGTGCAACGGCGCCCCTGCCGCCTGGCACCGTTGCACGACATGCGTTCATCACCGGTCCTTGGGCGACGCACCGTCGTCGGCCTGGCGGGCACAGCCGCGCCGGGAAGTGTCCCTCTCTGATTTAGGAGCCCACGAGTGCGCGTCAGCATGGCGACCAGCGCCGGCAGGGCCGGCCGGCCGAACGAGGACTTCGCCGGCGCTGTTCCCGGCGCCGCCGTGCTGCTGGACGGCGCCGGCATCCCGGGTACCGAGTCGATCTGCTGCCACGGTGTCGCCTGGTACACGCACCGTCTCGGCGGCGCGCTGCTCGGTCGGCTGGCGCGCGACGACGGGCGAGACCTCGCGGACATCCTCGCCACCGCGATCGGCGAGATAGCCGCCGACCACCGCGGCACCTGCGACATCACGCACCCCAGCAGCCCGCAGGCGACCGTGCTGATCGTCCGCGCGCACCGGGGCCGCCTGGACCATCTCCTGCTCGCGGACTCCTTCCTCGTCCTCGACCAGGTCCGCGGCGGCCCGCGGGTCATCACCGACGAGCGCGAGGTCACCGCCAGGCGCACCTGCTCAGCGCCTCTGGATGGCGTTCCCCGGGGAACGGCGGAGTACGACCGCATCCGGGAGTCCTGCGTCGAGGCGCTGCGCGCTCGCCGGAACCGGCCAGGTGGCTACTGGATCGCGAAGGACGATCCACGCGCGGCGGAGGAAGCGGTGACCGGCAGCCTGCCCCTTCCCGACCTGGGCAGCGTCGCCCTGCTCAGCAACGGCGCCAGCCGCATCGTCAGCCCGTACGGCCTGACCGACTGGCCCGGCGTGTTGGAACTGCTCGACACAGGCGGGCCGGCCGACATCATCCGCCGCGTCCGGCAGGCCGAGGCCCTGATCTCCACAGACCCCGATGCTCCGGTTCCCGACGACGCCACGGTCGCCCACTGCACTGGTGTCTCGTTGCCGTGAACCTGCGACGTCAGCCGGTGGCCTCCGGCGAAGGCGGCGTGTCGAACGGCCATGGCTGGGGGCCGAAGAGGCCGGTACACGCCGAGAGCAACCCCTGCTGCGCCTCGGCCAAGCGCTCGTTGGCCGGCCCCCGGTCGACGTCGGGGTCGTTCTCCACAAAGAGCCTTTCGACCTCGAGACCGGCGGCGAGCAATTGCCGGCCGGCCTCTCGGACGCCCGGGTCGGTGGCGTTGACGGCTCGCGAGGCGGCCCGCGTGCCCGTGCCGAACCGGACATCGTGCTCCGCTGTCGCGCGGGCCACCAGGATGCACGCGGAGGCGGCGTGGCGGTCGGCCGGCGCGCTCGGGCTGGCCGGGGCGGAGGCGGGGGCCTCGGTCGAGGCGCAACCGGCCACGAGCAGCAGCGAGACAGCGGCGAGTCTGCGGATCACCGCGAGAGAATAGCGATCATCCGTCCGTGGCCGGGACACGAGGTGCCCCTGCGCCGGTCATGCACGAGGTCGTCGGTGTCGGTCGGTCTCGGCGGTGGCTGCGCGGTCGACGTCCCCGGACGCGAACGGACTGCGCATGCGGGTCATCGCGGCGGCGCTCACGTCCACGGCCTGCCCTCGGTCGCGGTCGGTATCCACGTCTCCCTCCGGGCCGAAGGGGTTCAGGGCGGGCGGTGTCACATCTGCCAAAGCGCACTCCAGGGATCTACAGTGCGGCGCGCAACGGATTCGCTGGTTGCTGCGGGCCGGGAAGGAAGCGGGTGGTGGGGGCGGGCCATCGGCCGTCGCTCACCCGCCCCGACAGCCTACCGCTCCCGGGCACCACAGCGACGGCTGGCCGCGCGAGCGGATGCCGCGGACGGGTGGAGTGCGGACACGTGCGCCGACGGGGGTGGTGCCCGCCGCCGCCACCGGCGGGTCGCCGTCCGGTCTCCGCGGGCCGACGGAGATCGCCTTCGGCGCAGCGGTTAGCCTGTGCGGGTGCGGGAGGCGAAGTCCTGGAGCGACCTCGATGGCTGACGCCGACGACGTCCGCCGTCTGGCGCTGGCGCTGCCGCACGTGGTCGAGGTCGACAGCGAGGGCTTCGACTTCCGGGTCGCCGACAAGGGGTTCGTCTGGTCCTACCCCGAGCGCAGACCCGGCACGTCGCGGCTGATCCGCACCGACATCGCGGTGTTGTACGTGGGCGACGAGGCGGAGAAGCAGGCGTTGCTCCTCGGCGAGCCCGAGGTCTTCTTCACCACGCCCGCGTACGACGGGCTGCCCCTGGTCATGCTGCGGCTGGCGCAGGTGGACGTCGACCGGCTGACGGAACTCGTCACCGACGCCTGGCGCATGCGGGTCCCGGACTCGCTCGTCGGCGACCTCGACGAGGGGCACTGATCCGTCACAGGCCGGGATCAGGGCTTGACCCGAACCCGTGGGTGCGGGTCCAGCGTCTGGGCGTGCGAGTGGGAGAGTGCGTGCGCCGGGCCGGGGTGGAGGGGCCGCCGGCAGGGCGCTGCCGTCGGCAGGGCGGACGACGCGGTCGCCGGTGCGCCCGGCCCGCGCCTACGTGGCCTCGCCCGACTGCGGGCACACCCCGGGGACGCCCGATGAGTACGATCGCCTGGATCGGCCTGGGCGCAACGGGCGCCCGCCTGGCGCGTCGGCCGCAGGGGGGTCACGCTGGTGAATGCTCCCGTGCTGGACAGTCTGGACCGCACGGCGAATCCGGACTCCATCCCGTCCTCCGGCGGGAAGCCGGAGTCCACCGCTGTCCACGTGCGGCACCACCCGTGGGAGGACGGTGACGGGCCACGCCCCGCGCCGCGCGAGCTCGGGGAGCAGCCGTGACCCGTTCGCCCCGCCCCGCCGCCGTCGTCTTCGACCTCGACGGCACCCTGCTCGACACGATGATCTTGGCCCCCACCGCGTACACGAACACCATCCGCGCCCTCGGCGGCCCGAAGGTGCGGCCGGCCGACATCGTCGCCACCTGGCACATCGGTCCCACACCGACGGTGCTCGCCCACTTTCTCGGCCGGCCGGCCTCGGTCGACGACATCGAGTGCTTCTACCACCACTTCGAGGTACTCGGCGCGCACGCACGGCCCTTCCCCGGCGTGGTGGACATGGTCGACGCTCTCCGCCGTGCCGGCTTCCGCCTCGGCATCTTCACCAGTGCGACGCGGCGAGCGGCCACGCTCGTGCTCTCCGCCGCGGGGCTCGACGCCCACTTCCCGACCGTCATCTGCGGTGACGAGGTCGCGGAGCCCAAGCCCGCGCCAGAGGGCCTCCGGCTCGCCTGCCGGCGCCTGGGCGTCAGCCCGGCCGCGACCACGTACGTCGGCGACGCGGAGGTGGACCTCCGGTGTGCCGCGAGCGCGGGAACGGCGGCTGTCCACGCCCGCTGGGACGGCTCGACCACGGCGGTGGAGGACGCCCCGATGGTGGCCGACCACCCCGGCGACATCGTCGAACTGCTCGGTGGCCGGGTGCCGGCGGATTCCCGCATTGGAGTGCTCGCCGAATGACGCAGCCACCTGGAAACAGCGATCCCACCGGCACTCTCCGGATACTGCACCTGTCCGATCCGCACCTGACCGAAGGCGGGTTCGACGAGGACGGCGTGGACGCCGCCCGAGCCCTCGACATCCTCATGGAGACGCTGGACGACGTCGAGGACGTCGACCTGGTGCTCACCACCGGTGACATCGCCGATGACGGCTCGGTAGGGGGTTGTCGGCGCGCGCGAGACGTCATCGGCGCCTTCGCCCGACAGCGCGACGTGCCACACGTCTACACCACGGGCAACCACGATCGGCGGGCCTCCTTCGTCGAGGTGTTCGGTAGCGGCCACCTGGCCGCCGACGGCACGGACGTCGCCGCCGCCAGGGGCCCGGCCGACACCTGCACGGCCGTCAGCCACGTCCGGGGCCTCCGCGTCGTGACCGTGGACAGCCTGGTTCCCGGCTGTGGCCACGGCCACCTCGGGGAGGAGCAGCTCAGTTGGCTTCGGGAGGTGCTCGCGACCCCCGCGCCGCGGGGAACGATCGTCGCCCTGCACCACCCACCCGTCGCCGTCGCCCGGCATCCCCTGTCCGGCCTCCTGCTGCGCAACCCCGGTGCGTTCTCGCATGCCCTGGCGGGCAGTGACGTACGGGCTGTGCTGTGCGGGCATCTCCACCATGAGATGTCCGCCACGATCGGAACCGTCCCGGTGCACGTCGCGCCCGGAATCGTCACCCGCATCGACCTTGCCGCCCCCGTGGGATACGTGAAGGGTGTCCTGGGGCCCCGGGCGGCGGTCGTCGAGCTGGGCGCCGAGCGGGCGCCCGTCACCTACACCGTGACGGCGCGTGATCCTCGTGCCGGCGAGGAGGTCTATCTTGTCGCACTCGCGGCGTCGTGACCCGAGCATGACGCGGGAACGACGTGACGGTGGCCGCGCGACGCCGTCCGTCGCCGATGTCCACGAGGCCGCGGCCGCGCTGTCCGGGCACGTGGTGCGTACGCCCGTGCTCCACTCCCCCGAGCTGGACGCGTGGGCCGGCCTGTCGGTCCGCGCGAAGGCGGAAGCGCTGCAGCGGACGGGCAGCTTCAAGGTGCGGGGGGCGCTGAACAAGGTCCGTACGTTGGGCGCGGCGGAGCGCGGTCGTGGACTCATCACCGTCAGCGCCGGCAACGCCGCGCTGGGCGCCGCATACGCGGCGAAGGTCTACGGTGCCGCCCTGACCGTGGTCATGCCCGCGACAGCGGTCCGCGAGAAACGTGAGGCAGTGGCGGAGCTGGGCGCGCACGTCGTCACCGAGGGCATCCGTGACGCTGCCGCGGCCTTCGACCGAGCCGCTGAACTGCAAGCCGACGGCGGCCTGGTCTTCCTGCACCCGTTCGACGATCCCATGGTCATCGCCGGTGCCGCGACCGCCACCCTCGAACTCCTGCAGGACTGTCCCGATCTCACGCGCCTGTACGTTCCGTGCTCCGGCGGCGGCCTGCTCGCGGGCGCCGTGATCGCCGCACGAGCGGCCGGCGCGGACATCGAACTGGTCGCGGTCCAACCCGTCGGCGCGGCCAGCCTGACTCGCTCGCTCGAAGCGGGAACCCCTCTCCGCCGGCAACGCGTCGACACGGTCGTCGACGGATTGACGGCGCCGGCCCCGGGCGAGCTCAACCTGCGGATGATCGCAGCGGCCGACGTACGGGTGAGGACGGTGACCGACGACGCCACCCTCGCGGCCGTGGCGGCACTGGCCCGCCGTTCCCGGCTGATCGCCGAACCGGCGGGTGCGGCTGCCCTCGCCGGGGCGCGAGCGGACGTCGAGGACGGGCTCGGCGCAGGTGGCCCGGTCGGGGTGCTGGTGTCCGGCAGCAACGTGTCATGGCAGTTGCTGGCCGACCTTCTCGTCGGGCGCCCCGGCGGTGCCAACTGATCATCGCCGGCACCGGCGGCGTCCGGTCCCGGTGGTCGCGCCACCCGGCGACGTCATCACCTGGGAACAGGTGCATCAATGAGAAGGGTGTGGATGTCAGGTGACTGACCAGGATCTGAAGCCGTACCTGGCCGCCGCCGCGGCCAACCTGACGTACAACGCGCCGCTGGGCCGGGAGCGGGCGGCGGACCTGATCCGGCGGCTGGCCCCCACCGGGGCGTCCTGGCGAGCCCTGGACCTGGGCTGCGGCAGCGGCGAGTTGCTCCTGCGACTGTGCGCGACCCACGGCATCGCCGGTGACGGGGTGGAAAGCGACGCCGACGCCGTCGCACGGGCCCGCCTGCGCGCGACCGAGCTGGGAGTCGCCGACCGGGTCACGTTCCACAGTGTGAATGCCGCCACCTGGGACCGGCCCGCGGACCTCGTCGTCAACATCGGCGCCGGCCACATCTGGGGCGACACCACGCAGGCCCTCGCCGCGCTGCACCGCCTCACCCTGCCCGGCGGCCGACTGCTGTTCGCCGGCGGCTTCTACCAGGCCACCCCCAGTGACCGGGTCCGCGAGACGTTCGGCGAGCTTCCCGACCTGTCGGGCCTGACCCGGCTCACCGTGGACGCCGGGTTCCGGCCCCTGCACGTCGCCGTGTCGACCCTCGCCGAGTGGGACGACTTCGAGTCCGACTGGCGTGCGGGCATCGAACACCTGCGCACGCCGGGGGCACGGGCGTTCGCCGACCAGCGGCGCGACGAGTACCTCGACGGCTACCGCGACGTCCTCGGCTTCGGATGGCTGGTCCTGACCCCGGCCTGATCACCGGCCCGCCCCGCACGACCGACCGCCCCGGAGGTCGTCGAAGCTCGGCCGGTCGGTCGAGTCGACCACCACCGGGCCCGGCCGTCCTCCGACACGGCGGATCAGCTCAGCTGCCCGCCCACCTCGGCGGACCCGGTTGCTGCTCCGCCGGCCCCGGCCGCGCCCACCAGCGCCACCAGGTCGTCCAGGGTGTCCAGGGGGCGGCCGGGGCCGTTCAGCTCCACCTCGACGCCGTACTCCAGCTCGATCGCGTCGACCAGGCGCAGCAGGCCGAGGGAGTCCACCCCGAGGGCGACCATCGACCCGCCGGCCAGCACGTCGGCCGCCGCGACCTCCCCGGCCGTGGCCTCGCTCACCAGCTCCGCGATCCGCTCGCGCAGGTCGGTGCCACCCATGTCAGAACTCCTTTGCGGACTGCCGGACGATCTCGGCGATCTCGGCGATGGTCGGGGTCTCGAAGAAGTCGTCCAGCGGCACCTCGACCCCGAGCCGCTGCTGGATCCGGCCGCTGATCCGGGTGATGGTCAGCGAGTGCCCGCCCAGGTCGAACAGGTCCTCGTGCACCCCGATGTCGGGAATGCGCAGCACCTCCTGCCAGATCTGGCGCAGCTGCTCCACCACCGGGTCGTCGCCAGTCGCGTCGGCGGCGGTCCCGACCGGGTCCCGGGGCGCCGGGGCGGGCAGCGCGGCCCGGTCGACCTTCCCGTTCGGGCTCAGGGGCAGCCGGTCGAGCGCCACGTAGTCGGTGGGGAGCACGGCCTGCGGCAGGCTCAGCGCCAGGTGCTGTCGCAGCTCCGCCGGCTGCGGGGCGGCCCCGGCGCGGCCCACCACGTACGCGACGAGGCGCGGCTCGCCAGCGTCGTGCCGCAGCGCGGTGGCCGCCGCGGCCACGCCCGGATGGTCGAGGAGCCGGGCGTCGATCTCCCCCAGCTCGACCCGGTGCCCCCGGATCTTGACCTGGTCGTCGAGGCGACCGAGGAACTCGATCCGCCCGGCGGGCAGCCACCGGCAGCGGTCGCCGGTGCGGTAGAGCCGCTCGCCGGGCAGCCCGAACGGGTCCGGCACGAACCGCTCGGCGGTGAGGTCGTCGTGCCCGAGATAGCCGGCGGCCAGCCCGGCCCCGGCCAGGTACAGCTCGCCGGGCAGCCCGAGCGGCACCGGTCGGCGGGCCTCGTCCAGGACGTACGCCCGCACGTTCGGCAGCGGCCGACCGATGGTGACCTCGTCGGGATCGGCGGGGATCTCCGCCATGGTCGCGTAGACGGTCGCCTCCGTGGGGCCGTACCCGTTGACCAGGCGGGCGGTGCGGGCTCGCAGGTCGCGCGCGAGGGCCACCGGCAGCGCCTCCCCGCCGGCGACGGCGACCAACGACGGCGCGGTGCCCCCGGCGTCCGGGGCCGGCGCGCCGAGACCGGCGTCCAGCAGCACCCGCCAGCCGGACGGGGTGGCCTGGGCGTGGGTCACGCCACTGTCGCGGAGGAGCCGCAGCACGCCCGCACCATCCAGCGCGCTGACGGCCGAGGCGACGACCACCCGGCCGCCGGTGACCAGCGGCAGGAACACCTCCACCGTGGAGATGTCGAACGACAGCGACGTCAGGTGCAGCCACCGGTCCCGTGGCCCGCTGCCCAGCAGGTCGCGGACGCCCAGCAGCAGGTTGGCCAACGCGCCGTGCCGCACCGCCACGCCCTTGGGCCGGCCGGTCGAACCGGAGGTGTAGAGCACGTACGCGAGGTCGTCGGCGTCGGGAAGCCCGTCGGCGGGTCCGGTCCGCTCCGGGAGCGGACCGTCGAGCAGGTCGGTCCCGTCGAGGGCGAGGGTGGGCCGGTCCGTCCCGACGGCGGGACCCGTCACGACCAGCGCCGGGGCGGCGTCGGCGAGGATCGCCTCCCGCCGGGCCGGCGGGAGGCCCGGGTCGACCGGCAGGTAGGCGGCGCGGCAGCGCAGCACCGCCAGCACGGTGACCACCGCCTGCCAGGAGCGGTCCAGCGCGACGGCCACCAGCGCGCCGGGGCCGACCGCGCGCCGGCGCAGCAGCGCGGCGAGCCGGAGGACGGCGGCGTCGAGCTGGGCGTAGGTCAGCGTCCGGTCGCCGTCGACCAGGGCCGGCGCGTCCGGTTCGGCGGCGACCCGGGCGGCGAACAGGGCCGGCACCGTCACGGCGGGGTACGCCCGGGCGGTGTCGTTGCCGGCGCGGGTGACCCGGTCGAGTTCGTCGGCGGGCAGCAGCGGCAGGTCCGCCACCGGGCGGTCGGGGTCGGCGACCACGGCGGCGAGCATGGTGCGCAGGTGCCCACCGATCCGGCGTACGGAGTCGGAGTCGATGGCCGCGGGGCTGTGCTGGAGGCTCACCGTGACACCCGTCGGGGCGTCGACGATCTGCACGTGCAGGGCGTTGCGGGCGGCGCCGCAGAACAGGGTCCACTCGACCTCGCTGGCCACCCCGGGGAACGCCGGTTCCGCACCGCGCCGCCGGTAGGCGACGCTGACCGGGGTGAGGGCCGGGGCGGGCCGCAACCCGGGCACGGCGTGCGCCAGCGGTACGGCGCGGTGCCGGTACACCTCGCGCAGCCGGGCCCGGACGGCGAGGGCGTGGTCGCGGAACGTGCCCCGCGCCGGGGCGACCGCGACGGGCAGCTCGTTGACGAACAGCCCGACCCGGTCGGCCTGGTCCGGGGTGCGGGTGGACAGGGCCACCCCGACCGGGGTGCCCTGGTTGCCGTAGCGGTCGAGCAGGGCGTGCAGCACGGCGAACAGCAGCTCGAAGCGGGTCACCCCGATCGACCGGGCGGCCCGGTCCACGCCGTCGACCAGGCCGGCGGGCAGGTCCAGGGTCACCGCCTCGCCGGGCTCCGCGCCGGTCGGCAGCCGACGCAGGCCGGGCAGGACGACGTCGCCGGGGCCGGACCAGTGCCGCGCCCAGTGGTCGCGGGCGGCGGGCAGGTCGGCCGCGACGCGTTGCTGCTCGGCGGCGGCGAGGCCGGCGTACCCGTCGGTGTGGGTCGACGGCGCGGCCGGGCCACCGGCGCGGGCGGCGGCGTAGGCGGCGGCCAGGTCGCGCACGAGCACGTCCTTCGACGTGCCGTCGAAGGCCAGGTGGTGCGCGGTGACGAGCAGCAGGTGGGTGCCGTCTGCGCCGGTCAGCAGGGTGAACCGGGCCAGCGGGCCGGTGCCCGGGTCGTGCGGGCGGGCGATCTCCTCGGTGACCCGGGCGTCGGTCCACTCCCCCACCGCGACCGCCGGGCCGGTGTCCGCCGGGGCCAGGTGGGGGACGCCGGCGTCGTCGGTGACGACGCGGGCGGCCAGGACCGGGTGCTGTTCGGTCACCGCGGCGCACGCCGCGACGAGGGCCCGACGGTCGAGTTCGGCGGCGAACCGTATGCCCAACGCCATGTGGTAGGCCGTGCCGGCGACGCCGGCCTGCTCGGTGAACCAGACGGCGTGCTGCGCGGAGGTCGCCTCGGCGGTGCCCACATGTGCTCCCATGGTCGTGCTGGTGGTCAGTTGTCGAAGAGGTCGGTGAGCTGCCGCTTGAGCACCTTGCCGCCCTCGTTGCGGGGCAGCCGGTCCAGCAGCAGGAGCCGGGCGGGCAGCTGGTAGTCGGCCAGCCGGTCGGCGAGGAAACCGCGCAGCACCGGCAGGGACAGCCCGTCCGGGCCGGTCGGCGGGCGGGGCACGACGGCGGCGGCCACGGCCGAGCCGAGCACCGGGTGCGGGACGCCGACGACGGCCGCCTCGGCGATGAGGGGGTGCTCGTGCAGGGCGGCCTCGACCTCGATGGTGGAGACCTTGAACGCGCCGGTCTTGATGACGTCCTGGTGCCGGTCGGTGAGGTACAGGTAGCCGTCGGCGTCGATCCGGCCGACGTCGCCCATCCGGACCCACCCGTCGCGGAAGGTGGCCCGGTTGGCCGCCTCGTCCCGGTAGTACGCGCGGGGGTGGGGAGCGCGCAGCCACACGTCGCCGGTGGCCCCGGCGGGCAGCGGGTTCCCGTCGGCGTCGGCGACCATCAACTGCCCGCCGGCCGGCCGCCCGACCGCGTCCCGACGGGACGGGTCGTAGATCATCGTGGTCTGGGCCGGGGCCGCCTCGGTCGAGGTGTAGTAGTTGACGATCGTGGCCTGCGGGAACGCCTCGGCCAGCCGGGCCGCGACCGCCGGGGCGAGCGGGGCGGCGGTGGAGCCGATGAGCTGCACGCCACCGGTGTCCCGCCCGTGCAGCGCCCCGGAGTCGAGCAGCTCGACGGCGATCGACGGGACGACGAACACGGTCCCGGTGCCGGGCGTCTCGACCAGCCGGGCGAACCGGGCCGGGGTGAACCGGGGCAGGGTGAGCGCGGCGGCCTTCGCGGTGAGCGCGTTGACCAGCATGGTCTGCCCGGCGTTGGTGCCGATGGCGAACGCGTGCAGGAACCGCTGCGAGTGGGCCAGCGCCAGCCGGCGCGGGTGTGCCGGCGCGCCCACGGTGAGGTTGGCGTGGCTGGCGGCCACCCCCTTCGGGCGGCCCGTGGTGCCCGAGGTGTAGAGGATCTGGGCGAGGTCGCCCGGGCGGGGGCCGGCGCTGTCGAGGGCGGTTCCGGGGCCGGCGAGCAGGTCACCGGCCGTCCAGGTCGCCACGCCGGGCGGGACCGGCGGGACGGTGGTGTCGTCGCCGTGCACAACGGCGGTGGCCGCGCAGTGGGTCAGGGCGTACCCGAGTTGCCCGGCGGCGAGCCGGTCGGACAGCGGCACGGCGACGCCGCCGGCCCGCAGCACCCCGCAGTACGCGACGGCGAACCGGGTCCAGTCGCGGGCGCCGAACAGCAGGCCGACCCGGTCGCCGTGGCGCAGGCCCCGGCGCCGCAGCGCGGCGGCCACGGCGGTCGCGCCGGCGGACCACTGGGCGAAGGTCAGCGTCGCCACGTTGTGCACCTCGACCGCGACCTGGTCGGGGTGCAGGCTGGTGCGCCAGTCGAGCAGCTCGGGCACGGTACGGAGAGCGGCCCGGCCGGTGGTCGTCGGGGCGGTCATCTCAGGCGGCCCGCCGCCCGGCCGTGGCGGCGGGCGCCCGACGGTCCCGGGCACCGGCGACCCGGGCGCGGCGCTCCTCGATGCCCACCAGGTCGTCCGGCGGCGCGTCGGGCACCTCGTCGTCGAACCGGGCGAGGGTGGGCGTGAGCAGCGACACCAGCGCCGTCAGCGCGATGCAGACCCCGAACAGCACGTACAGCAGGCCGTGGCCGCGGCCCGGACCGACGCCGATCACCGCGCCGACCGTGGCGGCCAGCGCGCCGTCGGGCAGCAGCATCGGCTCGGCGACCCGGGCGGCGAACGGGGCGACGACGCCCCAGCCCAGCGGCAGGGTGGACTGCGCGACCATCTGGTTGAGCGCGAAGACCCGGCCGTGCGCGCGCGCCGGCACCTTGGTCTGGATGATCGTGTGGTAGACGCCGTTGACGATGCCGAGGGCCAGGTACATGCCGAACGCGCCCGCGCCGATGAGCAGCAGGTTCGGTCGCAGGCCGGTCAGCACGGCCGCCCCGGCGATGCCGCAGGTGCCCAGCAGCACCGCCCGCATCCGGCGCCGGCGGGGGCCGCCCCAGACCAGCATCACCAGGCCGCCGACGGCCGCGCCGACCCCGCCGGCGAGCGCGACCCGGGCCACCTCCTCCAGGTCGGCGAAGCCGAGCACGAGCGGGGAGAGCAGGAACAGCACCGGGAAGAGGAAGAAGTTCAGCGCCGCGAAGAACGCCAGCATGGCGCGGAACTCCCGGCGGCGCAGCGAGTACCGGAAGCCGGCCACGATCTCGGCGCCGATGCCCTCGCGCCGTTGCAGCGCCAGGGTGCGCGGGAACCGCACGGCCGCCAGGACACCCATCGCGAACAGGTACGACGCCACGTCGATGAGCAGGATGCCGCGCAGCCCGACGGCCTGCAGCAGGGCCACGGCGAGCAGCGGCACCGTGAACTGGGTGAGGCCGACGGCGGTCTGGGTGAGGCCGTTGGCGTGGCCGAGGTAGCGCTTGGGCACCAGTTGCGGCACCGCCGAGACGAACGCGAGGCGCTGGAACGCCAGCGCCACCGACAGCCACGCCGTCAGCGGGTAGAAGTGCCACACCTCGGCCCGGTCGGCCAGCACGAGCCCGGCCATCACCGCGTTGGCGCCGCCGGCGGCGGCGTTGGCCAACAGCAGGACGCGTCGCCGGCTGCTCCGGTCGACCAGCGCCCCGGCCAGCGGGGCGACGAGCAGGCCGGGCAGCAGGCCGAGTACGGCGAAGAGGGCGAACCGGGCGAGTGACCCGGTCTCGGTGTAGATCCACAGCGGGATCGCGAAGGTGGTCAGCGCGGTGCCCAGGCCGGAGACGATCTGGCCGGTGGCGACCAGGCCGAAGCGGCGCATGCTGGGCGGCGGCGCGGTGTCCGTCGGGGTCCGCGCGCCCGGTGGTGGGGGGCCGGCGGGCCGGTGGGAGACGGCGGCGAGCTGCCAGGCGGGCCGGTCGGCGTCCGGTTCGGCCGGTGCGGGTGGCGGCACGTCGAGGCGCCGGTGTACGGCGGTGACGATCTCGGCCAGCTCGGCGGCGCGGTACTTGAGGAAGTAGTGACCGCCCTCGTCGATGACCGCCAGGGCGGTGCGGTCGGCGAGGAAGTGCCACTCCCGGTACCGCTCCTCGTGGTAGTCGGTGCTGCGGTCGCGGTCGCCGACCACCGAGATCACGGGCGCGCGCAGCGGGGTGACCCGCTGGCGCATCAGGTCGGTGAAGTAGTCCTCGGAGACCTCGGCATCATGGCGCATCGCCCGGACCAGGAACCGGACCTCGTCCGGCGCGAGCGACCCGACGGCGGTGCCCTGCGCCTGCAGCCAGGTGCGGTAGATCCGATCGCTGCGGAGGCGTTCGGCCAGCCGCAGCCGCAGCAGCGGGCCGAGCGGCCCACCGGCCGGCCGGGCGAACGGGAAGACCGCGCCGAGGTACACCGCCAGCAGGTCCCGGCCGGCGGCCTCCAGCCGGCGGGCGACCTCCACGGCCAGCGCGCCGCCGGGGCCGCAGTGTCCGTAGAGGATCAGCGGGCCCTCCACCCGGGCCAGGACCTCCGCGACGACGTCGGCGGCGACGTCGGCGACGGGCGCGGGTTCGTCGGCGAGGCCGATGTCGTGCCCGGGCACGGCCACCGACAGCAGCCGGTACCCGGCCGGCAGCGCGTCGGCCAGCGGTTGGTACACCACGGCGCTGCCGCCGCCGTAGGGGACGCAGAGCAGGGTGGCGACCCGGCCGTCGGCCGGCGCCGGTGGGGTCAGCTCGTGCAGCAGCCCGGCGGGGCCGGCGCCGGCCCCGCCGACGAGGGCGGCCAGCTCGCGTACGGTGCGGTGGCGGAAGAGGTCCATCACGCTGACCGCCGGCGCCCCGGCGCCCACGACGGCGGGCAGCTCTCGGCGCAGTCGGGCCACCACCTGGGTGGCCAGCAACGAGTGCCCGCCCAGGTCGAAGAAGTCCTCCGTGGCGCCGACCTCGGCCACCCCCAGCACGGCCCGCCAGATGCCCGCCACCAGCGTCTCCACCGGCCCGACCGGCGCCACCCGCTCACCGCCCGGCGGTGCGTCGGTCGGCTCGGGCAGAGCCCGCCGGTCCACCTTGCCGTGCTCCTGCAGCGGCAGCCGGTCCAGGACCATCCAGCGGGTCGGCACCATATGCTCGGGCAGCCGGTCGGCGAGGTGGCGGCGCAGGCGCGCCGGGTCCGGCCCGTCCGCGTCGGGCATCGGCTCCAGATAGGCCACCAACCGGTCGTCGCGCAGCAGCACCGCCGCCTGCCGCACGCCGGGGCAGCCCCGCAGGGTGGCTTCGACTTCCCCCAGCTCGACGCGGTAGCCGCGGATCTTCACCTGGTGGTCGCGGCGGCCGAGGAAGACCAGTTGCCCGTCGGCGTTCCAGCGACCCAGGTCGCCGGTGCGGTAGAGGCGGGTGCCCGGGGGCCCGTACGGGTCGGGCACGAACCGCTCGGCGGTGAGGCCGGGCCGGTTCAGGTAGCCGCGCGCGAGCCGGTCGCCGCCGAGGTACAGCTCGCCGGGCACCCCGACCGGCACCGGGCGCATCCGTTCGTCGAGCACGTACACACGGGCGTGCGGCAGGGGCCGGCCGATCGGCACCGGGCCGGTGCGCGGGCTGTCGGCGACCACCTCGTGGGTGGCCACGCCGACGGTGGCCTCGGTCGGACCGTAGTGGTTGAAGACCCGGGCCGGGCCGGCGAGTGGACCGACGCGGTCCAGGTCGGACGCCTCGCCGCCGAGGATCAGCGCGCGGGCGGGCAGCAGCTCGGCCGGCTCGGCGTCGGCGGTGAGCGCCGCCAGGTGCGACGGGGTGATCTTCAGGTAGTCGATGTGCCCGTCGCGCAGCCGCCCGGCCAGCTCGGCGCCGGTGCCGCGGCGGGGCAGCAGGTGCACCGCGCCACCGGTGGCCAGCGCCAGGTAGAAGAGGGTGACGCTGAAGTCGAACGACATCGACTGCAACAGCCCGTACCGGGCGGCCGGGACGACCGCGAACCGGTCGGCCACCCCGTCGAGGTAGCGCAGCACCTGCCGGTGCGCCACGGCGACGCCCTTCGGCGTGCCGGTGGAGCCCGAGGTGTAGATGACGTACGCGAGGTTCCCGCCGGTCGCCCCGGTCTCCGGTGGGGTGTCGGGCGCCGCGGCGGCCTCCACCGCGACCTCGTCGAGGCGGGCCGCCGGGGCCTCGGCGGGCAGCCGGTCGCGCAGGTCCGCGCTGGTGAGCACCACCGTCGGGCGGGCGTCGGCGAGCATCAGGGCCAGCCGGGCGGTGGGCTGCTCCGGGTCCAGCGGCAGGTACGCGCCGCCGGCGCGGAGCACCCCGAGCAGGGCCGCGGCCAGGTCGACGGACTGCTCCAGCAGGACCCCGACCAGGCGCTCCGGGCCCACGCCGCGGGCGCGCAGCGCGTGGGCCAGCCGGTTCGCCCGCCGGTCCAGCTCCCGGTAGCTGAGCGTGTCCGACCCGCAGACCACGGCCGGCGCGTCGGGGGTGGCGGCGACGAAGGGGTCGATCAGCTCGGCCAGGGTGTCCGCCGGGCCGGTGACGCCGGCGCCGGCGGCCGGGCGGTCGGCGCGCTGGTCAGCGCGTGCCTGGCCGGCGCCGGCCCCGCCACGCTCGGGCCGGGCGAGGGCGAGCGCCCGGTCCCGCTCGGCGGGGCCGAGCAGGTCCAGGTCGACGACGGGCAGGTCCGGCCGGGCGACCGCGGCCCGTAACAGCGTCTCGAGGCTGTCGGCCAGCCGGCGTACGGTGGCGGTGTCGAACAGGTCGGTGTTGTGCACGACCATGCCGCGCAGGCCGCCGGGGGTCTCGCTGACGTAGAGCGACAGGTCGAAACGGGCGGTGGCGGCGTCCGTGCCGACGCCCTCGGCGTGCAGGCCGGCGGGCCAGGGGTCGCCGCCGCGGGCGTAGTTCTGGAGGGTGAACAGCACCTGGAAGACCGGGGCGCGGCTGACGTCGCGGGCGACGTTGAGTTCCTTGACCAGTCGTTCGAACGGGATCTCCTGGTGGGCCAGGGCGCGCACCACGGTGGTGCGGGTGCGCCGCAGCAGGGCCGCGAAGCTGGGCTCGGTGGCCGGGGCGTCGGCGGTCGCGGCGACCGGGGAGAGGTCGGCGCGCAGGGCGAGGGTGTTGACGAAGAGGCCGACGAGGTTCTCCAGCTCCGGCACGACCCGGCCGGCGACCGGGGACCCGATGGCGAAGTCACGCTGCCCGCTGTACCGGAACAGCACCGCCTGCAGGCCGGTGAGCAGGGTCATGTAGAGGGTGGCCCGGTGGGCGCGGCTGAGCCGGCGCAGGCCGTCGGTGAGGTCGGCGTCGAGGGTGAAGCGGTGGGTGCCACCGGCGTACGACTGCACGGCCGGCCGGGGCCGGTCGGTGGGCAGCTCCAGCGCGGGCACGCCGGCCAGCGCGCGGGTCCAGTACGCGAAGCCGTCACCGGTGGCCGGCCCGTCGAGTCGGTCCCGCTGCCAGGCGGCGTAGTCGACGTAGTCGACGGCCGGGGACGGGGGTGCGGCGCCACCGTCGCGCAGCGCGGCGTAGGTGGCGGCGACCTCGCCGAGGAGCAGGTCCAGCGACCAGCCGTCACTGACGATGTGGTGCATCGCGAGGTGCACGAGGTGCTCCTCGTCGCCGAGCCGCACGACGAGGGCGCGCAGCAGCGGGGCGTGGCCGAGGTCGAAGGGGGTGGCGACGGAGGCGGCCACCAGCGCGCGGGCGGCGGCCTCCGACGGCGCGGCGGTGACGGTGACCGGCACCCGCACCCGCGGGAGCACGTGCACGACGGGTTCGCCGTCGACGTTCTCGGTGAACCGCATGCGCAGGCTGTCGTGCCGCTCGGCCGTGGCGTCCAGGGCGGCGCGCAGGAGACCCACGTCCAGCGGCCCGCGCAGCCGGGTGGTCGAGTAGACGACGTACGCGGCGGTGCCGGGGGTGAGCTGTTCGGTGAACCAGATCCGTTCCTGGCCGAACGACAGGCGGGGGTCTGCGGGGGGACGGGTGGCGGTCGGCGCGAGGGCAGGGCTCCGCGACGGTACGTCGACGTTGGTCACACGGCGCCTAACTCGGTACGGTGACGGACGGGAGCCATGAGTGTGCACGCCGCGACAAACCCATCGGATCGGCTGATCGGTCCACAGTGGAGTACATGATCGAGCGATCCGGCGCCGGAACGGACCGTCGTACGGTCGGGAATGCGATTCACCGAGATGGTGGTGCCCGCCGAGTGGGCGTCGGAGGCCCTGGTGCAGGCCGAGTTCGCCGGCGCCGGGGCCGGCACGGCGCCGCTGACCTGGGCCCAGCAGGTGCTGTGGCGGGCGCTCACCCGGTTCGGGTCCAACCACCGCTTCCTGAACCTGCGGCGTACCGTGACGGTCTCCGCGCGGGCCGGCGCGGACGTGGCCGCCGCGGCCCGCGCGGTGGGTGAGCTGGTCGGCCGGCACTCCGCGCTGCGCACCCGGCTGCGGCTGCGCGACGGCGAGCCGCGCCAGGAGACGGCGGCGGCCGGCGTGCTGCCGCTGCTGGTGTGCGCCGGTGCCGGCGACGGGTCCGGGGCCGCGCGGGAGGCCGCCGGCCGCCTCGGCGACGTCGCGTTCGACCACGCCGAGGAGTGGCCGCTGCGGGTCGCGCTGGTCACGGTGGACGACCGGGTACGGCAGATCGTGGTGGTGTTCAGCCACACCACGGTGGACGCGCACGCCGCCGAGGTGGTGCTGCGCGATCTGCGGCTGATCCTGCTCCGGGGCGCGCTGCCCACGCCGCCCGGCCCGCAGTCGGCGGAGGTGGCCCGCCACCAGCACGGGCCCGACCGGCGCCGCTCGGAGCGGGCCGTGGCGTACTGGCTGCGCGAGTTCCAGCGCCTGCCCCGCCGGCCGCTGACCCCGACGGGGCCGGGGCTCGACCCTCCGCTGCGCCGGGGTGTCCTGGTCTCCTCCGCCCTCGACACCGCCGCCCGGCTGATCGCCGCCCGGCGACGGGTCAGCGTGTCGGCGGTGTTGCTGGCCGGGTACGCGGCGCTGGCCGCCCGCGAGTCGGGCCACGACCTGTGCGGCCTGTTCCCGATGGCCCACAACCGGTTCCGCAGCCGGTACGCCGACGCGGTCGCCAACCTCGGCCAGATCGGCTTCTGCGTGGTGGACCTGACCGGGCGTCCCGACTTCGACGAGCTGGTGTCCCGGGTCTGGGCCGCGTCCCTGGACGGCCTGCGGCACGCCTACTACGCCCCGCCCGCGCTGCGCCACGCGTTCGCCGCCCAGGGCGTCGACATCGACTCGGCGTTCCTGCCGTACCACTACTTCAACGACGTCCGGCTGCCCGCCGGCGGTGTCGACCCCGCGCCCCGAGCGACCCGCGACGAGCTGCGGACCGCCATGGGCCGCAGCACCTTCTCCTGGGCCGCCGGCCTGCAACAGGCGGCGTGGCACCTGCTGGCCCACGTGGTCGACGAGCCGACCGGGGTCGGCGTCACGCTCACCGCCGACACCCGCCACCTTCCGATGGACGCCGTCGAGCCGTTCCTGCGCGGGCTGGAGGAGCTGCTGGTCGAGGCGGCCTTCGCGGCGGTGCCGTGGCCGTGGTCGTCCGCCCGCGCCGGGCTCCCGGCCGCCGCCGGTCCGGTCGTCCCCGAGGTCGCGGGCGCCGAGGAGGTGGCGTACGCGTCGTTCGCCGGCGGGCGCGACGCGAGCGCTCCGCTGACCTGGGGGCAGCGCGCGATGTGGCGCACGGTCGAGGAGTTCGACTCCCCCGCCGCGTACCGGGTGCTGGGTCTCCCCCGCAGCCTGGCGGTCCCGGCGCGGGCCGAGGTCACCGTCCCCCGCGCGCTGCTCGCCGTCGGCGCGCTGGTCGCCCGGCACGAGTCGCTGCGCACCCGGTTCCGCCGCCGGGACCGCGAGCTGCACCAGGAGGCGGCGGCCACGGGGCGGCTGCCGGTCCTCGTCCACGCCGTGGCCCGACCGGCCGACGACCCGGACGGCCGGCGGGTCGCGGCCGCCCTGAGCGACCGGCTGCGCGAGCCGCGCTTCGACCACGTCGCCGAGTGGCCGCTGCGCGTCGCGCTGGTCACGGTCGACGAGCGGGTACGGCAGATCGTCGTGGTGTTCAGCCACTCCGTCGTGGACCTGCACGCCGCCGGCACCGTGCTGGGCGACCTCCGGGCGCTCCTGCTGCGCGGCGCGCTGGACACGCCGCCCGGTCTGCAGTCGCTGGATCTCGCCGAGCGGGAGCGCGACGTCGCGGTGCGGCGCTCGCAACGGGCGGTGGCGTACTGGGTCCGGCAGTTGGCCGGCCTCACCGGGAGCCTGTCCGACCCGGCACGGCCCACGGCGGCGGCCCGCCACCTGCGCGGCTCGCTGGTGTCCGCGGCGCTGCACCACGCGACCGGCCTGGTGGCGGCCCGGCACGGGGTCAGCACCTCCGACGCCCTGCTGGCGGCGACCGCCGCCGTGCTGGACGCGGGCAGCGGACGGGACGCCTGCGGGATCGTCGTCATGGCCAACAACCGCTTCCAGACCGACCACGACCGCGCCGTCGGCACCCTGAACCAGATCGGGCTCTGCCGGCTGGACCTGGCCGACCGGCCCGGCTTCGCCGAGCTGCTCTCCCGCGCGCGGCGCTCGGCCCTGGACGCCTACCGGCACGCCTACTACGACCCGGCGGCGTGGGAGCACGCGATCACCGAGCTGGGCCACGACCACCGGAGCTTCCTCGCCCCGTTCTGCTACCTCAACGACGCCCGGCTGTCGCGCCCCGCCCGCCCCTCGACCGCCGGCCCGGACGAGGCCGGCCTGCGGGCCATGACGGCCCGGACCGCCT
Organism: Micromonospora sp. URMC 106; assembly: GCF_051386395.1. Taxonomy (NCBI): domain Bacteria; kingdom Bacillati; phylum Actinomycetota; class Actinomycetes; order Micromonosporales; family Micromonosporaceae; genus Micromonospora; species Micromonospora sp. URMC 106. Next base: position 60,948 of record NZ_JBPQTP010000001.1, on the reverse strand, counting down.
TCCGGTGGCTGCCGGAGCTGGCGGGGTTCCCGTGGCGCTGCCGCCTCCAGGTGCGCGACGCGCCCGGCGCGGTCGAGCTGATAGTCACGGCCGACGCCCGCTACCTCCCGGCCGGGCGGGCCGAGGGGTTGCTGCGCGGCGTCGAGGCGCTGCTGGTCGAGGCGGCCTTCGGCGACACACATTGACGGCGAACACTCGACGCGATCCGCGCCCAGCTGGCCGACCTCCTGGCCGCCCAGCAGGCCCCGGCACCAGGGCGGCCCGCCTCAGGTGCCGCAGAACGTGCGGTAGGCGCCGAAGTCGGGCGGGGCGGCAGCGGCGTAGCGCTCCAGCCCGGGGCGCTCGCGGTAGGGGGCGGTCACGGCGTCCAGCAGTCGTTCGAGCGGGGCAAGCTCGCCGTCGGCAGCGGCGGCGAGCGCCTCCTCGACGAGGTGGTTGCGGGGGATGTAGACCGGGTTGACCAGATCCATCGCGTCGGCGTCCGGGCCCAGGGCACGCCAGCGCGTCAGCCAGTCGTCGATCGCCGCGGGGTCGGGGAAGAGGCGGCGGGCGGGCTCGGCGTGGCCGCGGGCGGCGACGGAGAGCGCGCGGAAGAACGACGTGTAGTCGACGCGGCCGCTCTGCATCAGGGCGAGCAGCTCGTCGACCAGCGGTGCGGCGATGGTGGGGTCGAGGTCGTCGGGCAGGCCGAGCTTGGCCCGCATACCGGCCGTCCAGGCGGCGTGGTACTGACGGGGAAACCGGTCGAGCGACTCCGCGGCGACGGCGACCGCCTGCTCCTCGTCCTCGTGCAGGAGCGGCAGGAGTGCCTCGGCGAGCCGGGCGAGGTTCCACTGGGCCGCCAGCGGCTGGTTGCCGTAGGCGTAGCGCCCACCCCGGTCGATGGAGCTGTAGACGGTGGCCGGATCGAACGCCTCCATGAAGGCGCACGGTCCGTAGTCGATGGTCTCGCCCGAGATGGTCATGTTGTCGGTGTTCATGACCCCGTGGACGAACGCGACGAGCATCCAGCGGGCCACCAGCGAAGCCTGCGCGGTGATCACCGCCTGGAACAGCGCGACGTACGGCCGCTCGGCCCCGGCGGCACCGGGGTGGTGCCGCGCGATCGCGTGGTCGGCGAGGCGGCGGAGCAGGCGCACGTCGCCGGCGCCCCGGGCGTACTGGAAGCTGCCGACGCGCAGGTGGCTGCTGGCGACCCGGGCGAGCACGGCGCCCGGCAACAGGGTCTCCCGGCGCACCGTCTGCCCCGTGGCCACCACGGCGAGGGAGCGGGTCGTGGGGATGCCGAGGGCGTGCATGGCGCGGCTGACGACGTACTCGCGCAGCATCGGGCCGACCGCGGCCAGGCCGTCGCCCCCGCGGGCGAACGGGGTGCGCCCGGAGCCTTTGAGATGCAGGTCGCGGACGCGGCCGTCGGCGTCGACGAGTTCGCCGAGCAGCAGCGCGCGCCCGTCGCCGAGGCGCGGGACGTACCGGCCGAACTGGTGTCCGGCGTAGGCCTGGGCCACCGGGGTGGCGCCGCGTGGCACGCCGGCGCCGACCAGCAGGCGCACGCCGTCACGGGTGCGCAGCCAGGCGGGGTCGAAGCCCAGTTCGCCGGCCAGCGCCTCGTCGAGTACGAGCAGCCGCGGGTCGGGCGGCTCGCCGGCCTGCCAGGGGACGGCCAGCTCGGCGAGTTCGTGCGCGAATCGGCTGCCGAGGGTCACGGAACGTGACGGTGCGGGGCTCACCCCTCGACAGTACGGGGTCTACGGCGGAGCCCCACCCGCCGCCGGCCGGCTCCGTTCGCGCCGTCAGCATGGCCGCCCGGCGAGGCCGGGGCGCGCCTCCGCCACTGGCGGAGTGCGTCTCCTGCGGCGGGGGACGTGGCCGCCCCACCACCGCTGCCCACCCTTGCGCCGGCACCGCATCGACCGGTATACATACACCACCCTAATAGTTAACTTTCTTAAGAGTTGGAGGTGGACGCGGTGCGGACACGGAAGACCTTGCTGGCCGCCGGCGTCGCGGGCCTGCTGGCCGCGGCGGTGGCGCTGGTCGCGGTGCCGATCGCCCACTCCGCCGTCGTCGACGACGAGGCGTGCCGACCCGACGGGCTGTACCGGACTCCGGGCGTGGCCGTCCCCTACTGCACCGTCTACGACACCGCCGGGCGCGAGCGCCTGGCAAACGGCCACTCCCGGCGCGTCATCGGCTACTTCACCAGTTGGCGGACCGGACGCAACGGTGCGCCCGCCTACCTCGCCAACCAGATCCCCTGGGACAAGGTCACGCACATCAACTACGCGTTCGCGCACGTCGACGCCGGCAACCGCATCTCCGTCGGCAACCCGACCGCGCCGAACAACCCCGCCACCGCCATGACGTGGCCAGGCGTTCCGGGCGCCGAGATGGACCCGGCGTACGCGTACACCGGGCACTTCAACCTGCTCAACAAGTTCAAGAAGCAGCACCCGAACGTCCGCACGCTGGTGAGCGTCGGCGGGTGGGCCGAGACCGGCGGCTACATCGACGACAACGGCAACCGGCTCGACGCGGGCGGCTTCTACCGGATGACCACGACCGGCACCAACACGGTCAACACCGCGGGGATCAACACCTTCGCCGACTCCGTGGTCGCGTTCCTGCGCACGTACGGCTTCGACGGCGTCGACATCGACTACGAGTACCCCACCTCCAACAACAAGGCCGGCAACCCGCTGGACTTCGCGCAGGCGGACGCCAAGCGCGCCGGGCTGAACGCCTCCTACCAGGTACTCATGAAGACCCTGCGGGAGAAACTCGACGCGGCTGCCGCCGCGGACGGAAAGTACTACCTGCTGACCGTCGCCGCCCCCGCGTCCGGCTGGCTGCTGCGCGGCATGGAGTCCCACCAGGCGGTGCAGTACCTCGACTACGTCAACATCATGTCGTACGACCTGCACGGGTCGTGGAACCACTTCGTCGGCCCCAACGCCGCGCTGTACGACAACGGCGACGACGCCGAACTTGCCGCGGGTGGCGTCTACGGCGCCTACGGCAACATCGGCTACCTCAACACCGACTGGGCGTACCACTACTTCCGCGGCGCGATGCCGAGCGGCCGGATCAACATCGGTGTGCCGTACTACACCCGCGGCTGGCAGGGCGTCACCGGCGGCGCCAACGGGCTCTGGGGGCGGGCGGCCCTGCCCGACCAGACGAAGTGCCCGGCCGGCACCGGCTCCTCCGTCGGTTCCACCACCCCGTGCGGCAACGGCGCCGTGGGCATCGACAATCTCTGGCACGATCTCGACACCGCCGGCGCGGAGGTGCCGGCCGGGGCGAACCCGATGTGGCACGCCAAGAACCTCGAACAGGGCATCACCCCCGACTACCTGCCCGCCTACGGGTTGACCCCCGGCACCGACCCGGCCGACCGGCTCACCGGCAGCTACGCCCGGCACTACTCCCCGGCCCTGGTCGCGCCCTGGCTGTGGAACGCGCAGAAGAGCGTCTTCCTCTCCACCGAGGACGAGCAGTCACTCGGGGCGAAGGCCGACTACGTCGTGGACAAGGGAATCGGCGGCGTGATGATCTGGGAACTCGCCGGTGACTACGCGTACGACCCGGCAAAGGGCCAGTACGCGATGGGCGACACGCTGACCGGCCTGCTGCACGACAAGTTCACCGCCGCGCCGGCCTACGGAGCGCGCCGCGCCACCATCCCACTGCCCACCCGGACCATCGCGGCGACCGTCTCGGTAGGAGGGTTCGCCCTCGGCGACAACAACTACCCGATCAACCCCGAGCTGCGGCTGACCAACAACACCGGCAGCCCCATCCCCGCCGGGGCGCAGTTGGAGTTCGACTACCCCACCACCACGCCGACCCTCACCCAGCAGTCCGGCTGGGCGTTGACGATCGTGTCGACCGGCCACACCGGCGGCAACCGCGGTGGGCTGAAGGGCGACTACCACCGGGTACGCCTCACCGTCCCGGCCGCCATCGCACCCGGGTCGCACGCCGAGGTGACCCTCAACTACCAGCTACCGATCTCCGGACCGGCCAACTTCACCCTCGCCTTCGGCGGCCAGACGTACGCACTGGCCAGCGACTTCGCCCGTGGGGGCGAGCCGGTGACACCGTCGCCCAGCCCGACGGGCTCGACCCCGCCCGGCGGCGGGACCTGCACGGCGCCGGCCTGGTCCGCCGGCACTGCCTACGCCGGCGGGGCACGGGTGTCGCACGGCGGCCGCACGTGGAGCGCGAGGTGGTGGACCCAGGGTGAGACACCGGGCAGCGCGGCGGTCTGGTCCGACGACGGGCCCTGCACCGGCGCGCCGTCGCCCACCGCGAGTCCGTCACCCACGGCGACGAGCAGTCCGTCACAGACCGGGGGCACGTGCACGGCGCCGGCCTGGTCGGCCGCCACCGCGTACAGCGGCGGCGCCGTGGTCTCCCACGGCGGTCACCGGTACACGGCACGGTGGTGGACCCAGGGCGACGTACCCGGGTCGAGCGGCCAGAGCGTCTGGACCGACAACGGCCCCTGCTGAGATCTCCGGGCGGGCCGCCAGAGAGTCGGCGGCCCGCCCGGTCCCGGGGTCAGCGCCAGCCCGCCTTCTTCCAAGCTGCCGCGTTCAGCCGGAACCGGTCCCCCGGGGCGACCGCGTGACATCCTCTATCGACAGTTGTCATCGTCCATACAGAGGAGACGTCACACATGCGATCTCGGTTGCTCTCCATCGCGTCCGCGCTGGCGCTCGTCACGAGCGGCTCGGTGCTGGCGCTGATGCCCGCGAGCCCGGCCAGCGCGCACTGCAGCGGCCACGGCACCCACCCGGATCTGTACAGCGGGGGCGCCATCTCGTTCGGGAACGGGACCAACATCCGCGCCTACCCGCACGTCGACTGCGGCAGTCGCGGACTCGGATACCCGAGCCAAGGGATCGACGTCCACTGCGCCACCTACACCAACGCGCTGTGGATCTTCCTCCGCAACACCACCACCGGAGTCAACGGGTGGTCCCGGCTGGACGCCCTCAACGTCTCGCAGCCCACCACCATCGCCGACTGCTCGAGCGCGGTCGCCACGCACCGGCTGGCCTGAGCGCCGGCGGCGGACGTCGGCCGACGCGCGACCTACCGTCAGCGATCCGGGACCAGGCTGAAGGTATCCGCGCGTCGCCGGACCCGGCCTCCCCACGGACGTCGGGTCGCCGTCGCCGGAGACCGCCGTCCGCGGGGGCGCCACCGCCACGGAGGGCTGCTCAGCGCAGCCGGTGACACCCTGCGCCGCCGCAGCGGCACCGACCTCGACGGCTGGGCTACCGCGCGGATCCGTCCGCTCCCCGACGCGGGCGAGCCGCGATGGCGAGGAGGTCCCGGGCCGGTCCCGCAGGCCGTTGACCCGCCGGCCAGACCGCGCGGAGCGGGCGGCGGAGATCCACGCCGGTCACCGGGACCCGCACGAGACGGCCGGCGGCCAACTCGTCGTCGATCGCCAGGTTGCTCAGGACGGCGGGGCCGGCGCCGGCGGCCACCGCCGCTCGCATCGCGCTGGTGGTGGAGAGTTCCAGCAGCGGCGGGGCGAGCGGCGCGTGTGCGCGCAGCGCCGTTTCCAGGGCGTGCCGGGTGCCGGAGTTGGGCTCCCGCTGCACCAGGCGGGTCGCGGCGAGTTCGGCAGCCTCGATCGGCCGGCGCCGCCGCGCCCACCGATGGCCGGGATGGGTCACGACGGTGAGTTCGTCGTGGGCGACGACGCGCGAGTCCAGCCCGGGGGCCACCTGCGGCCCCTCCACGAAGCCGAGGTCCGCCGCGCCGTCACCGACGGCCCGTGCGACGTCCGTGGAGTTCATCGCGTGCAGGCTGACCGCCGTCTGCGGTCGCTGTGCGGCGAGCCGGACGAGCCACGTCGGCAGCAGGTGCTCCGCCACGGTGAGGCTTGCGGCGACCCGCAGCCGCACGTCCCGCTCGGCGCGCAACGAGCGGATGCCGGCGTCGAGTGTCGCAGCCGCCCGCAGCACGTCGCGTGCCCAGTCGGCCACCAGCCGGCCCTCGGACGTCAGCGTGGATCCGCGCGGACCCCGCTCGATCAGCGGGAAACCGACGAGCCGCTCCATGGTGCGGACCCGGGCCGTGACCGCCGGCTGTCCGATCCCGCGTGCCTGTGCCGCCCGGCCGAGGCTTCCGGTGGCATCGACGAGCAGCAACAGCTCGAGCGCGTCCAGGTCCGGAACTCGCGACAAATCCACGCCAACACCCTACGCCGACCCATCAGCCGCCCTGATGACCCCATCACCCGGAGCCACCTAGTGGGCCGACCGCCACTGCTGCACTGTCAAGGGGATCTCACCTCTCGGGAGGCACCGTGGTCAACGGAGACCGGAACAGGCCCACCCTGGCCGTACGCGACGCTCACCGCGGGCACGAGGGCGCTCGACCGCGGCAACCCGGGTCACGACCGCGCCGGGCACCGAGCGCCATGCCCGGGCTGCTCCTGGTCGCGGCGGCCACCGCGGTGGCGTTCGCCGTGACGCGCGTCCTGCCGGCCGTGCCCGCCTCCACGGTCGCCGTGGCGCTGGGGATGCTCGTGGTGAATCTCGGCGCGCACCGGCCGGCGTTGCGTCCCGGCACCCGGGTGGCCTCCCGGCACCTGCTGCAGCTCGCGGTGGTGCTCCTCGGCCTACAGCTGAGCCTCGGCCACCTCGCGCAGATAGGCGTCCCGGGCCTCGCCGTCGTGGTCGGCACGGTCGTGGTCACGTTCACCGGCACCCGGCTGCTCGGGCGGCTGCTCGGGGTCTCCCGCGCCCGCTCGCTGCTGGTCGCCACCGGCTTCTCCATCTGCGGTGCCTCGGCGGTCGCGGCGATGGAGAAGGTGACGGACCACCACGACGACGACGCCCCCGCAGCGGTGGCGCTGGTCACGCTGTGCGGCAGCCTCGGCATCGTCCTGCTGCCGCTGCTACGCGGGCCGCTGGACCTGGACCCGGTCGCGTTCGGCGAATGGGTCGGCGCCAGCGTCCACGACATCGGGCAGACGGTCGCCACCGCCAACCAGGTGCCCGGCGCGCTCCACACCGCCGTCACGGTGAAGCTGGCCCGGGTCGCGCTCCTCGCGCCCCTCGTGGCCACGGTGGCCCTCGCCACGCGCCGGGCCGCAGGAGGGGTGTCGGACGCACCGCGCCGGCGGCCGCCGGCGGTGCCGCCGTTCCTCGTCGGGTTCCTCGTCGCGGTCGCCCTCGCCAGCACCCCGCTGATCCCGGACCGGCCGGCAGCCGCCGCGCGTCACGTGCAACACGTCCTGCTCGTCGCCGCGCTCTTCGGGCTCGGCACCGGCATCCACCTGCCCACCCTCCGGCGCACCGGCGGCCGCACCCTGGCCCTGGGGTTGGCCAGCTGGCTCCTGGTGGCCGGCACCGCCTACGTCGGCGTGCGGCTCCTCGGCGACTGACGGCCGCGCCATCGGCGTCACTCCCCCGACAGCACGTGGTCCGCACGGCCGTCGTCTCCTGCCTTCGGCACGGCTGGCCCCGGCCGGCTACCGTACTCGGGGCTCGGGTCGCCCCGGGCCGGGCGGAGCGGGGTGGGAGGTTCCGATGCGCCTGCACGTGGGGTGCGCCATGTGGACGCACAAGTCCTGGCAGGGGCGCTTCCTGCCGCACCCGCTGCCGGCCCACGAGCGGCTGCGCGCCTACGCCGGGTGGTGCACCGCCGTCGAGGGGAACACCACCTTCTACGCGACCCCGGGGCGGGAGACGGTGGCGTCGTGGGCGCGGCAGACCGACCCGGACTTCCGGTTCGTGCTCAAGCTGCCGAAGGTCGTCACGCACGAACGCCGGCTCACCGGCGCCGACGAGGACCTGCGGGTCTTCCTCGACGCGATCGAGCCCCTCGGCCCACGGGCCCACGCCCTCTGGATCCAGTTGCCCGGCTCGTTCGGCCCCACCGACGTACCCTCGCTCGCCCGCTTCCTGCGCGGGCTCCCCGCCGACCACCGCTACGCCGTGGAGGTCCGCCACCCCGCGTTCTTCGACGACCCCCGGGCGGTGCGGACGTTGGAGGACACGCTCGACACGGTCGGCGCGGAGTGGATCCCCTTCGACACCACCGCCTTCTTCCGCACCCCGCCGACCAGCGACGCGGAGCGGGAGGCGTGGACCAGGAAGCCGCGTACACCGCTGCGCACCCGGGCGCTGACCGACCGGCCGATCGTCCGGTACCTCGGCCGCGACGACCCCGCGCGGACCGTCGAGGGCTGGCAACCGTGGCTCGACGTGGTGACCACCTGGCTGCGCGAGGGCCGCACGCCGACCGTGTTCGTGCACACACCGGACAACGCCGACGCGCCCGAGCTCGCCCGCGGATTCCACGACGAGGTGCGGGCGCGCCTGCCGGGCGTCGAGCCGCTGCCCGAGCCGACCCCGGTCGGACCGTCGACGCTGTTCTGAGCGGCCGCTGCCGCGCACGGACCGGGGCCCGTAACCCGGTCGGCGGAAGCCGCGGCCGCTGGTAGGTTCGCTCGCCGTGACGGCAATCAGGAGCGAACGACTCGGCAGGCGCTTCACCTGGCTCCTGGCGGCCAGCACCACGTCGGCGCTGGGCAGCGGGATGGCCACGGTGGCGGCGCCGCTGTACGTGGCGTCGCGGACCGACGACCCGTTGGTCGTGTCGGCGGGCGCCGCGGTGGCGTGGCTGCCGTGGCTGCTGTTCTCGCTGCCCGGCGGGGTCCTCGCCGACCGGGTCGACCGGCGTCGGCTGATGATCGCCATCGACTGGGTGCGGGTGGCCGCCCTGCTGGTGCTGGCCGGCGCGATCGTCACCGGCGTGGCCGGGGTGGCGCTGCTGTACGCCGTGCTGTTCGTGGTGAACGCCGGTGAGGTGGTGTTCCGCACGGCTGCCCAGGCGGTGCTGCCGGCGGTGGTGCCCCGGTCGCGGCTGGAGCGGGCCAACGGCTGGCTGGGCGCGGGCACCACGGTCATGCACAACATGGTCGCCGGGCCGCTCGGCGGGTTCCTCTTCGTGGTGGCCGCCGCCATCCCCTTCGCCGTCAACGCCGGCACGTACGCCCTCAGCGCCGTCCTCGTCGGCCTGATGGCCGGGTCGTACCGCGGATCGCCGGAGACGGGCGGACGCCGCTCGGTGCGCGCGGAGGTCGCCGAGGGGTTCCGCTGGCTGCTCTCCCAGCGGCTGCTGCGCACCATGACCCTGCTGATCGGGCTGCTCAACCTCACCCTCACCGCGGCCCTCGCGGTGCTGGTGCTGCTCGCCACGCAACGGCTGGGCCTCGGCTCGGTCGGCTACGGCGCCCTCTTCACCTGCCTCGCGGTCGGTGGGCTGCTCGGCTCGGCCGTCGGGGACCGGCTCGTCGCCGCGGTCACCGCGACGTGGACCATCCGGATCGGCCTGCTGGTGGAGGCGGGGCTGCACCTGGCGCTGGCCGCCTCCCGCAGCGCGGTGGTCGTCGGGGTCGCGCTGTTCGCCTTCGGGGTGCACAGCGCGTTGTGGAACATCGTCGCCAACTCGCTGCGGCAGCGGTTGACCCCGGCCGCGCTGCAAGGCCGGGTGGGCAGCACGAACCTGTTCATCGCCGCCGGCGGCAACTGCCTCGGCGCGCTGCTCGGCGGGGTGGTCGCCGCCCGGTTCGGGCTGACCGCGCCCTACTGGGTGGGGCTCGTGGTCGCCCTCGCGGTGATCGCGGCGACCTGGCGGGTCTTCGACCGGGCCACGGTCGCCGCCGCGTACGCCGATCCCACCCCGGCGGCCCCGGAGACTCCCGCCACCGTCGTCTGAGCGCGTTCGGCGGCCCCCACCACACCGACCTCTACATCACCACCTCCCCACCAGGGCCCGCCGGCCGACGACCGTTCGCCGGCCGGGGCGCTCTTCCGGATCCGGCCCGAGGCGCCGGGCTTCCCCGAGCACACCTTCGCGAGCTGACAGCGCCGGGAAAGGCGCGAGAGTCGTTCCTGAGCGAAGGAAGCACGACCGGTACGGACCATGCATCGATCGTGACCGGCCGCACGTCCCGCCCGGCAGAGCGTCCTTCCCCGCCGGGGCGGGGAAGGACGCTCTGCCGGGGGCCGGACAGGCCGACCGGACGCTACGCGGGAGGCCGGCCGGGTGCGACGACGGTGCGCTGGTAGTGCGCGGCGATCTCGTCGCTGGTCGTCAGCCAGATGTCGGGCTGCGCCGCGAGGTACGCCAACGCCTGGTCCAGGTACTTGGCGCGGAACGGCTGACCGATGACGAACGGGTGCAGGGCCAGCGCCATGACCCGGCCGCTGTGCTCGGAGTCCGCGTGCAACTGCTCGTACTGGTCCCTGACGATCTGGACGAACTCGGGCCCGGTGACGCCCCTGCCGAACAGCAGGAGGTCGTTGAGTTCGACCGAGTACGGGACGCTGACCATGCCCGGCACGTTCAGCCGGTAGGGCTGGTCGTCGTTGGTCCAGTCCAGCAGGTAGCTCAGTCCCAGTTCGGCGAGCAACGTCGGCGTGTGGAACGTCTCGGTCAGCCCCGGACCCATCCAGCCCTGCGGCCGCCGGCCGGTGGCGGCGCCGATCGTGTCGACGACATCGGTGAGGAACCGGCGCTCCTCGTCGAGCGACATGCCGGCATGCAGGATCGAGTTGGTCCGCCCGTGCGCGAGCCAGGCCCAGTTCCGGCTCAGGCCGGCCTCGACGATCTGGGGGTGGTGGTGAGCGACGGCGGAGTTCAGCAGCACACTCGCCCGGATGTCGTGCCGGTCGAGGCTGTCGACGGCGCGCCAGATGCCGACGCGGGAGCCGTAGTCCCGCCAGCCGTAGTTCAGCGCGTCGGGGACCAGGTCCGCCGTTCCGGGCCAGATGCTGGTGGAGGGTCGGTCGAGCAGGAAGTGCTCGACGTTCAGCCCGATGTAGGCGGCGACCCTGGCGCCACCGGGCCAGCTGATCCGGGGGCGGTCGGTGATCGGGCTGTAGTCGAAGAGCCGGTTCTCCGCCGTGTCGGTCGTGCTCGTGTCCGTCATGCCGACAAGGTAGAAGCTAACATCGGTGTCAGGTTCAAGTCCGGAGGATGCGATGCGGATCGGTGAGCTCGCGCGGCGCACCGGGGTGAGCGAGCGATCGCTGCGCTACTACGAGCAGCAGGGCCTGCTGACGGCCGACCGCACGCCCGGCGGCCAGCGCGACTATCCGGAGTGGGCGGTCGACCGGGTCATCCGCATCCAGGAGTTGTTCGCCGCGGGGCTGCACAGCAAGCGGATCGCGCGGCTGCTCCCGTGCATGCGCGACGCCGACGGCGGCCCCTCGGAGATCGCCACGCCCCAGTTGGTCGCCGAGCTGAGCGCGGAACGCGCCCGCATCGATCGGATGATCACCGAGCTGACCAGTTCCCGCGACGTGCTGGACGACGTGATCAGCACGGCGTCGCGGGCCCAGCGGGTAGGCGGCTGCGTCCGGCACGCGGGCCGGCGGTGCGGGCCCCGGCCGCCGCGGCCAGCTCGTCGCGCCGGCGCAGCACCTCCGCGCGGTCCAGGCCCTCCAGCACGTAGTCGGCCGCGTCGAAGCACGGGTCGCCGGCGCGGGCCATCGGGTCGATGGAAGGCGCCGGCAGGCTCGCCCGGCGCTCCGGCTACTGGCTGGTCGGCGGCTGCGCGGTGATCGGGGTGACCGCCCTCGACGGCCACGTCGTGCTGGCGTCCGTCGCGGACGCGGACGCGGACGCGGACGCGGACGCGGCGGCTCGGTAGCGGTGTCGGCCGCGCGACCGGGGCGACGTCCGACACGACGGGCGCGGCCGCGCGCCTACGCAGCGACGGCAACCCGGCAGAACGTGCTCACCCCGACGCGGGACCGTGCCTCCGCCACGCCGATCCCGGTCGGGCCGTCCCCGCTGCCGACGGCATCGCCGCGTGCGCGATCATCGCGCCCGGGCGAAACGCCGCCGGTGGAGCGACTCGACCTCGGCCGCCAACTCGTCGACCGGCCCGTCGACGCGGACCCCCGGCACGACGTCGGTGATCGGCAGTGCCGCCACCGGCGCGGCGGGCACATCCCACTCCCGCAGCCAACCCTGCAGCTGCGCGGACGACGTGGCGTAGACGATGCGGCCGAGCCCGACCCAGCCGTGCGCCGCCGCACACATCGGACAGTGCTCGCCGGAGGTGTACACGGTCGCCGCCGCGCGTTCGGCCGGGCTCATGTTCGCCGCGGACCAGCGGGCGATCTCGAACTCCGGATGGCGGGTCTGGTCGCCGCCCTTCACCCGGTTGCGGTCCTCGAACAGCACGGCACCGGCGCCGTCGACCAGGACGGACCCGAAGGGCTCGTCGCCGTCGGCCAGGGCCTCGGCCGCGAGTTCGACACAGCGCCGCAGGTGGCGGATGTCGGTCTCCGTGATCGGCACCGCGGGAGCCTATCACCGCTGACGATCTCCAGCCGCTGCTCTCCGCACCGCCGAACGGGTGTCCCCGCCGCCGGAGAAACCGGAGGCGATCACATTCGTCGGGCGCGCGAAGACGCACTTCCGTGACGAGCGCCCGGAGCCGCGACAGACGATCCGGCGGGCGCCCGCCGGGGCGGACGAGGCCGGCGCGACCGGCGCCACCGGGTAAGCTCCGGGATCGGCGTGCGGATGGCGGTGACACCGGGACGGGACGGCGCCGCACCGCTTCGGGCACCTGAAGCCGGGCGGCGGCGTCGGCCGGGCGTACGGTGACGCGGGACGACGGTCCGAGGGGTGAGGCGCTGGCTGACGAGCCAGGGTGGGGTGGTTGTGGCAGCCGACTGGCAGGCGGGCGGCGTTCGCCCCACCGGAGGGCCGGCGCTGACGGCGCTGCGGAACCGGCAGAGCCTCCGCGAGGAGGTGGCGCAGGCGCTCCGCGCGGCGATCGTGGCCGGTCAGCTCAGGCCCGAGAAGACCTACTCGGCCCCGACGCTGGCGACCCAGTTCGGGGTCTCCCCGACCCCGGTGCGGGAGGCGATCCTCGACCTCGCCAAGGAGGGCCTGGTCACGATCGTCAAGAACAAGGGATTCCGCATCAGGTCCCTCTCCGAACGGGAACTCGACGAGATCACGGAGATCCGGGAGCTGTTGGAGATTCCGGTGGTCGCCGACCAGGTCGGCCGGCTGTCCACCGGGCAACTGCGCGAGCTGTCAGCCCTGGCGGAGGCGATCGTCACGGCGGCGGGTCGGGGCGACGTCGTGACGTACGTCGAGGCGGACCACGAGTTCCACCTGACCGTGCTGCGCGCGGGCGGGAACCTGCGGCTGGTGGAGACCGTGGCCGACCTGCGTAGCCGCACCCGCCTGTACGGGCTCGACGCGCTGGTCGAGAGCGGGCAGCTGGTGGCGTCGGCGAATGAGCACGTCGAGCTGGTGGAGCTGCTCGCGGCGGGTGACCGGGAGGCGGTGGTCGACCTGATGCGGCGTCACCTGCGGCACGTCCGGGGCATCTGGGCCGCCCGCCCGGAGCGGTAGGGCGGCGCGCGGGAGGCAGCGCGACTCGTGCGGGCGGCCGGCCCGCCGGTCGTCCGCCGCATGGGCACGTTCCGGGGCTTTTGACGGCGCCGCCGACCCTGCTACGGTGCTATGTAACATATTACTGGAGGCTGCATGGCGCACATGCCCTGGCGAGGCGTCCTGGTGGCGACCGCCCTACCGTTCCGCCGCACCGACCTGACCATCGACCACGACACCTACGCCGCCCACGTCCGGTGGCTCGCCGACAACGGCTGCCACGGTGTCGTCCCCAACGGCTCCCTGGGGGAGTACCAGGTGCTCAGCGCCGACGAACGCGCGGCCGTGGTGCGCACGGCGGTACAGGCCGCACCGCCCGGGTTCGCGGTGATTCCCGGCGTGTCCGCCTACGGCGCCGACGAAGCGCGACGCTGGGCGGAGCAGGCCGGTGAGGCGGGCTGCCCGGCGGTCATGCTGCTGCCGCCCACGGCCTACCGCGCGGACGACGCCGCCGTGCTGGCGCACTACCGCGAGGCGGCCAGGGCCGGCCTGCCGATCGTCGCCTACAACAACCCGCTCGACACCCGGGTGGACCTCACGCCGACCCTGCTGCGCCGCCTGCACGACGAGGGCCTGATCGTCGCGGTCAAGGAGTTCAGCGGCGACGTCCGCCGCGCGTACACGATCGCGGAACTCGCACCCGGGCTCGACGTCCTGGCCGGCGCGGACGACGTGGCGCTCGAACTGCTGGTCGCGGGCGCGGTCGGCTGGATCGGCGGCTACCAGAACGCCCTCCCGGCCAGCTGCGTGCGCCTCTACCAGGCCGCGGTCTCCGGCGACCTGGCCGCCGCGACGCCGCTCTACCGGGCCCTGCACCCGCTGCTGCGCTGGGACTCCCGCACCGAGTTCGTCCAGGCGATCAAGCTCTCCATGGACGTGGCCGGCCGGACCGGCGGACCCACCCGCCAGCCCCGGCAGCCGCTCGCACCGGCGGACGCCGAGGACATCCGCGCGACCACCGAGAAGCTGATCGCGGCGGGGCACCGCTGATGCGCAGCAACCGCGTCATCCACGTCGTCGACTCGCACACCGAGGGGATGCCCACCCGCGTGGTGACCGGCGGCGTCCCGGTGCTCCCCGGCGCCACCATGGCGCAGCGCCGGGAACACCTGATGACCCACCTCGACGACCTGCGCACCTTCCTGATGTACGAACCCCGGGGCCACTCGGCGATGTCCGGAGCGATCCTGCAGCCGCCGACCCGGCCGGACGCCGACGTCGGCGTGGTCTACATCGAGGTGTCCGGCTGCCTGCCGATGTGCGGGCACGGCACCATCGGCGTGGCCACCGTGCTGGTCGAGACCGGCATGGTGGCCGTCACCGAGCCGGTGACCACCGTCCGCCTGGACACCCCGGCCGGGCTGGTGGTGGCGTCGGTGGCCGTCGCCGACGGCCGCGCCACCGGCGTCACCATCCGCAACGTCCCCTCCTTCGTGGCGGAACTGGACGCCACCGTCGAGATACCCGGCTACGGGCAGGTCCGCTACGACCTCGCCTACGGTGGCAACTTCTACGCCATCGTGGACCTCCCCCGGCTGGGGCTGCGCCTCGACCGGGCCGACAGGCAGCGGCTGCTGGACGTCGGCCTGGCCATCATGGCGGCGATCAACGACGAGAAGGCCCCGGTACACCCGGAGCAGCCGGAGATCTCCGGCTGCCGTCACGTCCACCTGGTCGCCGAGGGGTCGACCGCCCGCCTGTCCCGGCACGCCATGGTGATCCACCCGGGCTGGTTCGACCGCTCCCCCTGCGGGACCGGCACCTCGGCGAGGATGGCCCAGCTGCACGCCCGAGGGCTCCTCCCCCTGGACCAGGACTTCGTCAACGAGTCGCTGCTCGGCACCCGGTTCACCGGCCGGCTGGTCGGCACGGCCACCGTGGCGGGCCGACCCGCGGTGGTACCGACCATCACGGGCCGGGCGTGGCTCACCGGCACCGCACAGCACTTCCTCGACCCTGACGACCCCTTCCCGGCGGGATTCCTGTTGTGAGTGAACTGATCCAGAGCCGTTCCCCCCAGAACCCGGACGACGTCGTCGCGGAACACGCCCCGGTCCCCCCGCACCGCGTGGCGGACCTGGCCGCCCGGGCCCGCGTGGCGCAGGCCGTATGGCGACGGGAGGGACCGGCCGGCCGCGCCTCCGCCCTGCGCGTGGCGGCGGAGCGGATGCGCGCGCGCGCCGACGCGACCGCCGACCTGATCGTCCGCGAGGTGGGCAAGCCCGTGGCCGAGGCCCGCGCCGAGGTCGGCCGGGCCGCCGCGATCCTCGACTACTACGCGCAGTCCTGCTTCGCCGCCACCGGGGACCTGCTGCCGCCGTCCCTCCCGGCGGAGCAGCCCGGCCTGCTGTACACCGAACGGCGACCCCGCGGCGTCGCCGGGCTCGTCACCCCCTGGAACTTCCCGGTGGCGATTCCGCTGTGGAAGGCCGCCCCCGCCCTGGCCACCGGCAACGCGGTGCTACTCAAGCCGTCCCCCGAGGCGCTCGCCTGCGCCGAGGCGGTGGGGCGCCTGTTCGACGGGCTGCTTCCCGACGGGCTGCTGCAGGTCCTACCCGGCGGCGCGGAGACCGGCCAGGCCGTCATCGACGCGGCCGACGTCGTCTCGTTCACCGGGTCGGCGGCGGTGGGCGCCGAGGTGGCCGTCGCCGCCGCCCGCGCCGGCGTGCCGGTCCAGGCGGAGATGGGCGGGCAGAACGCCGCCGTGGTGCTGCCCGACGCCGACCTCGCCGCGACCGCCGCGATGCTCGCCGCCGCCGCGATGGGGTACGCCGGCCAGAAGTGCACCGCGACCAGGCGGATCGTCGTGGTCGGGGACCCCGCGCCGCTCACCGAGGCGCTGGTGGCCGCGGTGGCGGCACTGCCGTGCGGTGACCCGGCGCGGGCCGACGTCGCCGTCGGCCCCGTCATCACCCCGGTCGCGCGCGACCGGGTCCGCGACGCCGTCGAGGCCGCCCGGGCCGACGGCGGGCGGGTCCTCACACCCGGCGGCGACACCGGCCTCCTCGTCGCGCCGGTGCTGCTCGACCGCCTCGACCCGGGCCACCCGGTGGCCCGGGAGGAGACGTTCGGGCCGCTGGCCACCATCTTCGCCGTGCCGGACCTGGCCGCCGCGATCACGCTGGTCAACGACGTGCGGTACGGGCTGGTGACCTCGGTGCACGGCCGCGACCTCGGCCTGCTGCTCGAGGCGGCACGCGGCGTCGACAGCGGCCTGATCCGCGTCAACGCGCCGACCACCGGGGTGGACTTCCACGCGCCGTTCGGCGGCGAGAAGGCCTCCAGCCACGGTCCGCGCGAGCAGGGGACCGCCGCGCTCGACTTCTACACCTCGACCCGCACCGTCACCCTCGCCGCTCCCCCACCCCCGCCCGTCCCCGCCGAGGAGTCCGCGTGAACCGCACCGACCTGCACACCGGCAGCCACGACCTGCCGGTCAGCCCCGCCCTGGAGGAGTTCATGCTCTCCGGCTGGGCCGACAGCGAGCAGCACGACCTGCCCGTCGACGACGTCGCCGGCTGGACCGGGGCGCGGCGGGCGCGACTGCACGCCCGGTTCCCCGGCGAACGGCTCGTCGTCCCCGCCGGCGGGTACAAGCAGCGGTCCAACGACCAGAGTTACCGCTTCCGGCCGCACTCGGCGTACGCCTGGCTCACCGGCGACCAGTCCTCCGACGGGGTCCTGGTGGTCGAACCCGACGGCGAGGCGACCCTGTTCCTGCGGCCCCGCTCGGACCGGCGCAGCGGAGAGTTCTTCCGGGACCGGGTGTACGGCGAGTTGTGGGCCGGCCGCCGTCCCACCCTCGGGGAGAGCAGCCGGCGCTTGGCGGTGCCGACCCGGCACGTGGCCGAGTTGGAGGCGGCGCTGTCCGGGCCGCGCGTCCCGACCCGGGTGCTGCGCGGCGTCGACGGGCGCGTGGACGCGCTGCTCGCCGACGCGGCCGGGCCGGGCGACGCGGAGTTCGCCGCCGTGCTGGCCGAGCTGCGGCTGGTCAAGGACGCCTGGGAGATCGACCAGCTCGAACAGGCCGTGGCGATCACCACCCGCGGGTTCGAGGACGTGGTCCGGGCCCTGCCGACGGCGAAGCGCACCTCCGAGCGGTACCTGGAGGGGGTGTTCTGGCAGCGCGCCCGCCTCGAGGGCAACGACGTCGGCTACCACTCGATCGTGGCCGCCGGCGCGCACGCGGCCACGCTGCACTGGATCGACAACGACGGGCCGGTCCGCGACGGCGACCTGTTGCTGCTCGACGCGGGCGCGGAGACCCGGTCGCTGTACACCGCGGACATCACCCGGGTCTTCCCGGTGTCCGGCCGGTTCAGCCCGTTGCAGCGTGACCTGTACGAGCTGTGCCGACAGGCCAACGACGCCGCCCTGGAGTGCCTGAAACCCGGCGTCGAGTTCCGGGCGTTCCACCGGGCCGCGATGACGGTGCTGGCGTACGGGCTCGCGGACCTCGGGGTGCTGCCCTGTTCGGCGGAGCGGGCCCTGGCGGAGGACTCCGGCCTGTACCGCCGGTGGACCCTGTGCGGCTCGGGTCACATGCTCGGTCTGGACGTGCACGACTGCGCCGCCGCCCGGGCCGGCAGCTATCTGGACGGGCGGCTCGAGGCCGGGCACGTGCTCACGGTCGAGCCGGGGCTGTACTTCCAGCCCGACGACGAGCTGATCCCCGCCGAGTTGCGCGGGCTGGGCCTGCGCATCGAGGAGGACGTCCTGATCACCGACGACGGGTACCGGCTGCTCTCCGACGGCCTGCCGAGGCGGGCGGACGACGTCGAGACGTGGATGCACCAGGTCGGTTCGTGACCGCTGCGGACGTCGTCGTCGTCGGAGCCGGGATGACCGGCGTCGCCTGCGCGTACTACGCCGCCCGGGCGGGGCTGACGGTCACCGTGGTCGACCGTGGCGGGGTGGCCTCCGGCACCACCGGCGCCGGTGAGGGCAACATCCTGGTCTCCGACAAGCCACCCGGCCCGGAGCTGGACCTCGCGCGTCGTTCCGCGGAGCTGTGGCGGGAACTCGGCGACGCCGTGGGCGGGGCGCGCTTCGAGCTGGAACACAAGGGCGGCCTGGTGGTGGCGGCCTCGCCGGCGGAGGACGCCGCGCTGCGTGCCTTCGCCGCCGGCCAGCGCGCCGCCGGGGTCGAGGCGTACGAGGTGGCCGCCGACGAGTTGTCCGACCACGAGCCGCACCTGGCGACGGACCTGGCCGGCGGCGTGCACTACCCGCAGGACATGCAGGTGCAGCCGATGCTCGCCGCCGCCCACCTGCTCCGCGCGGCCGGGGTGACGGTGCTGACCGGCACCAGGGTGGTCGGCCTCCCCCGGGACGCCGCCGGGGCGATCCGGGGCGTGCAGACCGACCGGGGGCTGCTGCCCACGAGGGCGGTGGTCAACGCCGCCGGGGTCTGGGCCGCGGAGGTCGCCGCCCTGGCCGGCGCGCACCTGCCGATCCTGCCCCGGCGCGGCTTCGTCCTGGTCACCGAGCCGCTGCCCGCGCTCATCCGGCACAAGGTTTACGCCGCCGACTACGTCGCCAACGTCGGGCGCAGCTCCACCGACCTGCAGGTGTCCCCGGTGGTCGAGGGGACGCGGGCGGGCACGGTCCTGATCGGGTCCACCCGGGAACGGGTGGGATTCGATCCGGCCTTCTCGCTGCCGGCACTGCGCGGGCTCGCCGCGGGCGCGGTGCGGCTGTTCCCGGTCCTCGGCGCCGTGTCGGCGATCCGCGCCTACCGGGGCTTCCGGCCGTACAGCCCCGACCACCTGCCGACCATCGGCGCCGACCCCCGGGCGCCGGGCCTGCACCACGCCGCCGGTCACGAGGGGGCGGGGATCGGGCTCGCCCCGGCGACCGGCGAGGCCGTCGCGGCCCTGCTGACCGGCCGGCCGCC
Organism: Micromonospora sp. URMC 106; assembly: GCF_051386395.1. Classification (NCBI taxonomy): domain Bacteria; kingdom Bacillati; phylum Actinomycetota; class Actinomycetes; order Micromonosporales; family Micromonosporaceae; genus Micromonospora; species Micromonospora sp. URMC 106. The sequence goes on along the minus strand of NZ_JBPQTP010000001.1, from coordinate 41,591 downwards.
GCGCACAGACCTACGACCCTTCGCACCGGAGCGTCACGATGTTCACCTTTGACGGCCGCCCGATCCCCACCGACGGGGAGCAGACGATCGCCGCCGCCCTGCTCGCCGCCGGCATCCGCTCGTGGCGGCACACCCGTGTCGGGGGCCGGCCGCGGGGAGTGTTCTGCGGGATAGGCGTCTGCTTCGACTGCCTGGTCCGGGTCAACGGCGTACCGTCCCAGCGGGCCTGCCTGGTGACCGCCCGGCCCGGCGACGCGGTCGAGCCCCAGGACGAGCTGCGGGAGCGGGCATGACCGCGTACGACGTGCTGGTGGTCGGCGCCGGCCCCGCCGGGTTGGCGGCGGCGGTCAGCGCCGCCGACGCCGGTTGCCGGGTGGCCGTGCTGGACGCCGGGCCGCGTCCGGGCGGACAGTACTGGCGCCACCGCTCCGGCGCGGACGGCCGGGGGCACCACGACTGGTCGACGTTCACCGGGCTGCGGGCCCGGCTGCGCCGGGTCGACCACCGCACGGACGCCGCCGTCTGGTTCGTCGAGTCCCGCCCCGACCCCGCCGGCCCGTGGTTCGCCGTCCACACCCGCGCGGGGGTCGTGCACGGCCGACGGCTCGTCATCGCCACCGGCGCCCACGACCGGGTCGTGCCGTTCCCCGGCTGGGACCTGCCCGGCGTGGTCACCGCCGGCGGCGCTCAGGCCCTGCTCAAGGGGCAGGGCGTGGTCTTCGCCCGGAGGGTCGTGGTGGCGGGCACCGGCCCGTTCCTGCTGCCGGTCGCGACCGGCCTCGCCGAGGCGGGCGGCACGGTGGTCGGCGTGTACGAGGCCAACGACCCGCTCGGGTACGTGCGGCAGGTCCGCCCGGTCCTCGGCGCGGCCGGCAAGCTCGCCGAAGCCGGGCGGTACGGGTGGCGGATGCTGCGCCACCGGGTGCCCTACCACCGGCGGACGACGGTGGTCGCGGCGCACGGCACCGACCGGTTGACCGGGGTGACGGTCGCCGCGGTCGGCCCGCGCGGCGCCGTCGTGCCGGGCAGCGAGACCGCTGTGGAGTGCGACGGCCTCGCGGTCGGCTTCGGGTTCACCCCACAGCTGGAGCTGGCGACGGCGCTCGGCTGCGCCACCCGGTTGGACCGGGACGGCAGCCTGGTGCTGGACGTCGGCTCGGACCAGGCGACCTCGGTGCCGGGGGTGTACGCCGCCGGGGAGGTCACCGGGGTCGGCGGGGCCGGGCTGGCCCTGGTCGAGGGGCAGCTCGCCGGCGGCGCCGTCGCCGTGTCCCTGCGCCGTCCCCTGCCCTGGTCCGCCAGGCGGCAGGACCGGCTGCTGCGGACCCGGCGCCGGCTACGCCGGTTCGCCGCGGCGCTGCACGCGGTGCATCCCGTGCCGCCCTCCTGGCCGGACCTGTGCCACGACGACACGCTGCTCTGCCGCTGCGAGGAGGTGCCGGTCGGGGCGGTACGGCGGGCGGTGCGGGAGTTGGCCGCCGGGGACGCCCGGGGCGCGAAGCTGCTGACCCGGGCCGGCATGGGCTGGTGCCAGGGCAGGATCTGCGGCTACGCGACGGCCTGCCTGACCGCGCGGGAGGCGACGCGGCGGCCCGGCGTGGCGGACCTGGCCGGGCACACGTCGCGCCCGCTGGCGCAGCCGATCACGCTCGGCGAGCTGGCGGCGGGGGATCCGACGGGTGGCGTGGGCAGCTCGTGACGGGTCTCCCCGGGCGAGCTGTCCGGTCGTCCCGAGCGGGCGGCGCCCACGCTAGGGCACCATCCAGGACAGCAGGGGCGTCGCCTGCAACCCGACCAGCAGACACATCAGGGCGAGCAGCAGCACACTCCAGCCGAACATGCGCCGGAACAGGTCGCCCTCCCGTCCGGTGAGCCCGACGGCGGCCGCGGCGATCGTGAGGTTCTGCAGGCTGATCATCTTGCCGAGCGTGCCGCCGGAGGCGTTGGCCGCCGCGAGCAGGACCGGATCGAGGCCGGCCCGCTGGGCCGCGGCCACCTGCAGCGCGCCGAACAGCGAGTTCGACGAGGTGTCCGAGCCGGTCAGGGCGACCCCCAGCCAGCCGAGGACGGGCGCCAGGACGGCGAAGAGACCACCCGCCCCGGCCATCCAGACGCCCAGGGTCGCGACCTGTCCGGCGGCGTTCATGGTGAACGACAGGGCCAGCAGCCCGACCACCGTCAGGACGGCCCACCGCAGCTCGGCCAGGGTGCGCCCGTACAGTCGCAGGGCATCGCGCGGTGACACCCGCAGCAGCCCCATCGTGATCAGGCCGGCCACGACCAGCAACGAGCCGGGCGCGGCGAGCCAGGCGAAGCGGAAGGTCGACAGCGGTGACGGGGCGCCGGAGGCCGTGCGCACGTGCAGGCCGGGCCAGGAGACCGTCAGCGTGCCGGCGTCGAGCAACTGCTTGACGGCCGGCACCTGGGAAGCCGCGAAGACCGCCACGATCGTCACGTACGGCGCGTACGCCCGCCACTGCGCGCCCCGCGGCGGCGGCGCGTCGCGCTCGGGCAGGCCCCCACCGGCCGCCACGGGAACCGCCTGCCGCACCGCGGGCCGGCGCGTGACGAGCAGCAGGGCGACCGTCCCCGCGAAGGCGGCGACGATGTCGGCGAGCGCGGCCGTCAGGAAGTTCGTGGTGACGAACTGGGCCACCGCGAACGCGGTGCCGCACGCCAGCGCCGGACGCCACAGCTCCCGTACGCCCCGGCGGCCGTCGACGACGACGAGCAGGACCAGCGGGACGACGACCGCGATCACCGGGACCTGCCGGCCGGCCATCATGCCCAGCTCCGTCGCGGGCAGCCCGGTCACGCCGGCCAGTGTGGTGATCGGCAGGCCGAGCGGCCCGAACGCCGCCGGCACCGTGTTGGCGACCAGCGCCACGGCGGCTGCCCGGACCGGGGCGAAGCCGAGCGCCAGCAGCATGACCGTCGTGACGGCCACCGGCGTGCCCTGCCCCGCCAGCGCCTCGAGCAGCGACCCGAAGCAGAACGCGATCACCATGGCCTGGACACGGCGATCGTCGCTGATCCGGGCGAAGCCCTGCCGCAGCGTGTCGAAGTGGCCCGTGTGCACGGTCATCCGGTAGATCCAGATCGCCGTGCCGAACGTCCAGACGAGGGGGAAGAGGGCGAAGGTGGCGCCCTGACCGGCAGCCAGCAGCGTCTGCGACAGCGGCATCCGCCACAGCCACCAGGCCAGCACGACCGCCACGGCCAGCGCGCCGAAGGCCGCCACCCAGGCCCGCGTACGCACGACCCCGAGCAGGACGAACAGGGTGATCAGGGGCAGCGCGGCGCAGGCGGCGCTCAGCGCGAGCGAACCGGCGACCGGTTCCAGGGGCTGCTGGTACATCGAGACCGCCTCCGCTGCGGACGCCCCCGGTCCTACGGCGGGCGTGGCGTACGGCTCATCTCACCGGACGCGGCGGCGCGCCACGTCTCCCAGCTTGCGCAAGCCCTCTCGCCCCGGCCGCGGCGGCAGCGGCGGTGCGGTCGCCGGGACAGCCACGGGCCTCGGTCAACGGTGGACGGGCGTCCGCGCGGACGCCGCCCGTTCGAGATCGGCTGTCCGCGACCGGCGACCCGGTGAGGTCGGGCTCTAGAAGCCCGGCGAGGGTGCCTCGGGCGGGCGGCCGGCGGCGTGGTGGGCGTCGGCGAGGGCGATGCCGAGCAGCACGGCCGCCGCCACGACCGACGCGGCCAGTGCCGGGGCGTAGGCGAGGGGCACGGCGGAGGCCGCCAGCACGGCGATCCCGACCAGGCGCCGGCGCGACAGCCGGTCGAACACGACCCGCTCGAGCCGGATGCGACCGTAGAGGAAGAGCACGGGTCCGCCGAGGATCGCGGCGAGCCACGCCGGTTCCGGTCGACCGGTCGGCTGGGTCAGCACGATCTCGAAACCGGCGGCCATCCCGACGATGCCCACCACCATGACGACGTGGGCGACGCCGGTGGCCTGCCCGGCCACGAGCCGGTCGGTGGCCGTGACGACAGCCTCGGCGAGGACCTGACCCGAACGGTAGAAGTAGATCCGCCACAGCAGCACCGTCGACAGGTACGCCACGACCAGCGCCGCCGAGGTCGCCGCGGTGACGGGCTGGTTGGTGAAGGTGAGGCCGACGGCGAGCACGCTCTCCCCGAGCGCGATCATCAGCAGCTGTTGGTAGCGCTCGGGCAGGTGGTGGCCGCTGTCCATCGCCCAGGCGCTGACGGGCGGCCGGCTCATCCCCGGGACCGGCCATCGCAGCTGGGCCGCGACGATGTCCACGGTGACCGCGGTCGCCCACAGCGCCGCCCGGGCGTTGCCGTTGGTCACCGCTCCGGCGACCCAGATGGACCCGCCCGCCACGCACCACAGCGACGACCGGACGTAGAGGTGCCGCAGCGCGTGCCCGCGCAGGGTGGGGATCAGGACGAGTGGCCGGACGCAGTGCAGGAGCAGGTACGGCACCACGAACGCCCAGCCCCGGCCGACGAACGCGTAGGGCAGCGACGAGGACATGACGAGCAGGCCGAAGGCGCTGGCCAGGACGATCCATTGGATCATGGGCCGGCGGGGGTCGAACCAGCTGGTGATGTGCGCCGTGGTGATCCACAGCCAGATGAGCGGCATCGTCAGCACGAGCAGGTAGGCCAGCGATCGCCACCGCAGGACGGGGTCACCGCTGGAGAGGTCGTGGACGACCCGGTTGACGACCCCGGCGAGCGCGAACACCAGCACCAGGTCGACGAACAGCTCCAGGAAGTTCGCCTGCCGCACGTCCTGGTGCCGCCGCAAGAGGTCCCGGTCCGGTCCGCCTGCCCGTAGCCCCATGACTGCCATGCTGGCCGCTGACGTGTCGGCCGGACGGCCGGTTGCCCACCTCCACCCACACGAGGCCGCCCTCCGCACCGGAGCGGGCCGCGGCGGGATCACGGTCGGAAAGTTCCGCTCTTCGGCGGAAACAGGCGGTGGAAAGCGTTTCGGAACCCTACGGTCGGTTAGCGGGACGTGTCCGGGTACGGCCTATCCGAGGAGACAGCTCATGCAGATGACCGCGACCGACAACCACGCCCTCGCGCAGGCGGTCCACGACATCGGGTCCGCGCTGTGGTTCGGGGGCACGGTCATGGGCGTCGCCGGGGTGAACAAGTCCGGCAGCGACCTGACCCAGGGCATCGACCGGATCCGGGTCGCCGAGTCCGCCTGGGGCCGGTTCGGTCCCGTCCAGTGGCTCGGCATCGGCGCGACCCTGCTCGCCGGGCTCCAGCTGACCCGGGTGGGCGGCCGCCGGATGGCGCTGCAGAAGGGCTTCGCCTCCGTCGGAGCGCTGAAGGCCGGCACGGCGGTGCTGGGGGCGGCGGCGACCGCCTACGCCGCCTACTGCGGCAGCCGGATCGGGAGGCTGGCCGAGGAGGCGCAGCAACGCGGCGACCGGGTGGAGGTCAAGGACGCCACCATACCCACCCCGAACACCCCCGACCAGATCGCCACGTGGCAGCGCCGGCAGCGGCTGACCCAGTACGCCGTGCCCGTCCTCTCGGGCGCGAACATCGCCCTCGGCTCGTACCTCGTGCAGTCCTACCGCACCGCCGCCACGACCAAGGGGGTGCTGCGTCGGCTCCTGCCGGACTGACGGGTGTGGGTGACAAGCGAGCGGGTAGGTGCCATCGGAACGGGTGGGTGTTCGAGCGGCGGCACGGGTCGAGCGGGATGGAGTGACGATGACGCGACGGTGGGACGAGTCCGGCGATCCGCTGCGCGAGCCGCCCGAGGCGGACGCGGTGGAACAGCGGCAGACAGTCGACGACGACCCCGACGCGGAGCCGGCACCGACGCGCCTGCCCACGGAGGCCACCGAGGCCGACGTCGCGGAGCAGGGTGCGGAGGTCCCTGGCGAGCGGGACGGCTCACCGCCGACCCTGCCCGCGGACGCCAACCCCGCCGACGTCCTGGAGCAGCGCGCGACGATCACGCCGGACGAGGAGCGCCGCGACTGACGCCACCCCGGCCGACGTCCGGGCCGGTTCACCCGTGCCGCGCCGGACCCGGCTCCGCCGTGCGCCACCGCGTCAGGCTTCGGCAACGGCGGGGCCCGCGCGCCCGTCCGCTCCGCCCGCCGGCCGCACCCGCCGGGCCGCCTGACTGATCGACGCCCACCGCCGGCCGTCGGCGACCGCGGGTTGCCGGGCGAACCGGGACGACTGGACCGGTCACGCCGCGGGTAACCGCCGCCGTGGCCGACTGGCAGAGGGTATTCACACCGGACACGCCGCTGCTGGAGATCGTGGTCCGGGGCAGTGTCATCTACCTGGCGCTGTTCCTCCTGCTGCGGGTCCTGCTCAAGCGGGAGAGCGGCACCACCGGCGTCACCGACCTGCTGGTCATCGTGTTGATCGCCGACGCCGCACAGAACGGCATGGCGGACGACTACACCTCCGTCACCGACGGGATCATCCTGGTCTCGGTGATCATCGGTTGGTCGTACCTGCTCGACGCCGTGGCGTACCGCTGGCCCGCCGCCGCCCGGATCATCCACCCGCGCCCGCTGATGCTGGTGCGCGACGGGCGGATCCTGCGCCGCAACATGCGCCGCGAGCTGGTCACCGAGGAGGAACTGCTCGGTCAGCTCCGCGAGCAGGGCGTCGCCGACCTCGCCGACGTACGCGAGGTGCGGATGGAGTCCGACGGGCAGTTCAGCGTCATCACCCGCGGCGGCGACCAGCCGCACAAGAAGCCCGGCCGGCGCGGGGCCGCCTGACGGGCCGTCCCGGCCCGGTCCGCAGGTGGGACGACAGCCGCGGGGGCGCCGGGGCACGTCGGGCCACGACGGCGGCGATCGCCCGCCGCCCGGAGCGTCCGCGACCCGGCGGGTCGGGCGCGACCGACGGAACCCGGCGCCGTCTCGGCTGGACGGGCAGCGGTTGTCGTGCGGACGGCCGAAAGATCCGGCCCCCGTGTCCCGGCCGCCCGGGACAGCGGACCCTGTCGCTGGTACGCCCCGGGCCGACAGACTCTGCGGCGAGGTGACCGGCGGGCCCGCCGGAACCGTTGCGCCGCAACGCTGTCGGCCCGGCCACGCGCTCACGCCGTGCCGCGTGGACGTGGTCGGTCACCCGACATCCGGATCCGCGACCTCGTGCCGACATCGACGCGCGCGGTGGCCGTCCACACGGGGAGGGGAAGGTATGCGACCAGATGCGCACCCGGCCCGGCGCAGCCGGCGTTACCGCGCCGTCGAGCCCGGGAGCAAGCCGGCGTCGGGTCTCCGTCAGCGGATCGGCCTGAGTGGACAGCCGGCCCGCCCGGTCGGCCCGCCCCGACCGCCGTCGATCCGATGGTTGTCGAACGCCGAGGTGGATCTTCCGCTCCGTTGCGCGGTAGGCGCGGCAGGGCCCGGTGACTTCAATCGTCGTAGACACCGCGCGACTTCCACCGTCCCGTCGCTCGGCCCCGGTCGAAGGGATGTGCGATGACGGCTCCGTCCGAACTGCCACTGGTCCTCTGCGGTCCCGTCGTACGCCGCGTGGACCCGACGAGCGTCACCGTGTTCGTCGCGCTGCGCGCGGAGTGCACGGTGACGCTGAGCGTGTTCGCGGTGGGCGCGGCTCCCGGATTCGCGCGCGGCGCCACGGTCGGCGCCGCCAGCCGCGCGACGGTGCGCCTCGGCGACCGGCTGCACGTCGTCGCGGTCACCGCGAGCGGCGTCACCCTGCAACCAGGCACGCTCTACGGCTACGACCTGGCATTCTCCGGCGGTTCGACGGCCGGCAGCCTGTTCGACCCCGGCGTGGTGGGCCTCGACGCGGCGGCCGCGCGGGCGGCGTTGACGTACGCGGGACACCCGCAGGCGCCGGCCGCCGTGCCCGCGTTCCCGACCTTCGCCACCCCGCCGGGCGACCCGAACCGGCTGCGGATCTTCCACGGGTCGTGCCGCAAGCCGCACGGCGAGGGCGTCGACGCCTTCCCCGCGGTGGACCCCGTCATCGCCGCCTCCGTGGGCGACCCGAACCTGCGCCCGCACCAGCTGGTGCTCGGCGGTGACCAGATCTACGCCGACGACGTGGCCGACCCGCTGCTCGCGTTGATCCACGGCCACGACGCGCTGCCGCCGAACGGCAACGACCCGGCGGTGCCCGCGTACGTCGGGCTGGCCGCGCGGCTGGGGCTGGCCGCGGAGGTGCTGCCGGTCGGCACGACGGCCCCGCCGACGGACGCGATGTACGCGCCGGGCAGGCGCGCCGCGGTGATGGCCCAGGACGCGAAGTTCACCTCCGGCGAGGCGGACAGCCACCTGATGTCGCTGCGCGAGTACCTGTGCATGTACCTGCTGGTCTGGTCGGACGTGCTGTGGCCGGCGCACTTCCCGCGGTTCGAGCACGTGCTGCCGGCGGACACCCGGATCCTGAAGGACCCGCAGGGCCACGAGCCCGGCGCGACGGTCTACGACCAGCTGCTGGCCGGGCGGGAGTACACGCCCACCACGCAGCAGAAGGAGATCGTCGAGCGGTTCCAGCGGTGGCAGCGGCAGGCCATCGCCGTGCGGGGGTTCCGGCTCGGCCTGCCGGCGGTGCGCCGGCAGCTGGCGAACGTGCCGACGTACATGGTGGCCGACGACCACGAGGTCACCGACGACTGGAACATGACCAGCACCTGGGTGACCGACGCCGTGGTGAACGCCCCGCTCGGGCGGCGGGTGGTACGCAACGGGATGGCCGCGTTCGCCGTCTTCCAGGCGTGGGGCAACACCCCGGACCGGTTCGCCGAGACGGGTGCCGCCGGGGAGCCGGGTCGGGCGGCGCTGGCCGCGCTGCGCGGGTGGCTGGCAGCCCCGAACGACGCCGACGACGTGGCGCTGCGTACCCGCCTCGGGTTGCCCACGGCGGTCACCGCCCAGGGCCGGCTCGCCCGGCCGGCGGGCGCGCTGACCTACCACTGGAGCGTCACCTGGCCGCGCTACCAGCTACTCGGGCTGGACACCCGCACCTGGCGGCAGTACCCGGCCGGGGCGGGCAACCCGGGCGGCCTGCTCCACGACGACCAGCCGCTCAACGACATGATCGCCGGCAACGTGCTCGGCGACGACGCGGTCACCGTCGTCGCCCAACCGGTCGCCCTGTTCGGCGTGCCCGTCCTGGAGCAGCTCGCGCAACCCGTCGCGAGGGCGTTCGCCGGCCGGTACGGGGCGGACGCGGAGGACGCGTGGGTGACCAGCGACGCGGCGCTGCACAAGTTCCTCGGCCGGCTCTTCGCCGCCGCGCCGCCCGGCGCCGACGGCGTCCGGCGCCGCCGGGTGGTCATGCTCGGCGGCGACATCCACTTCGGCTCCGCCGAACGGATTCGCTACTCCGCCACCCTGCCGTACGCCTGCGGACCCGACCCGGCGAAGCCGTTCGAGGGGGTCAACCGCACCGAGGGGGTGCTGGCCGGCTTCGTCTCCAGCGGCTTGCGCAACGAGAACGACGAGACCCGCGTCCTGCACGACCTGGGGTACGTGCCGCTGCTCGACGGCACCGGGCGCATCGACCTGGTCGGGTGGGCCAACGAGCTGCCCGGCAAGGAGGGCCAGCGGACGCAGGCCGGCGTGCAGGTGACCCTGGCCGCCGACGACGTGACCGGCTGGTGGGTGTCCGGGCGGCCCGCCGTCGGCGACGTCGACGGGTTGAAGCTGCTGACCCGGCCGCCGGAGTGGAACGTGCACGTGCAGTTCGTCCGCCACGACGAGGCGGACCCGCGGGTGCACCGCGACGGCACGCCGGAGCCGGTGGTGGACCCGGCCGGCCTGCCGCGCGCAGCGGCGCTCGCGCAGTACCTGGCGGCGGCCCGGAACCTGGACGGCTACAAGGGCTCCTGGGGCAACGGCAAGGAGATCGTCGGCCACAACAACCTCGGCGAGATCACGTTCGACTGGCGGGACGGGGAGTGCAAGTCGGCGACGCAGCGACTGTGGTGGCACCTGCCCAGCGAGAACCGGGCGGCCGCCCTGACCACGTTCACCGTCGACCTGTCCTACGGCTGCTCGCTGACCGTCACCGGGCCGTACGGGGGCTGGGTGCTGCGCGCCGACGACCGGGACGCCACGGCGACGACGAAGGCCCGCTACGACGGCGCCGAGCGGCCCGCGTCGCTGGTCACCGACCAGTGGGTACGCCGGCTCCAGCAGGACCTGGCGACGTTGGGGTTCCTGGCGCCGGACGCGGTCGACGGGGCGTACGGCATGGTCACCTACTGGGCGGTGCTGGAGTTCCAGACGTACGCCCGCCGCGAACGGGCGGCGGTCGAGCCGGCCGGCGCCACCGCCCCCCGCTACTCCGACCGGCTGCAACCGGTGGACGTGCCGGAGGCCGAGCGGTACCTGGGCCCGGTCAGCGGGATGGCGGATCTCGCCACCCAGGTGGCGATCAAGCGGTGGCTGGACAAGCGGTGGCGCAGCCCCGTCGTGGTCGAGGCGTGGCAGGTGGCCGGCGACGCGCCGCAACGGCTGGACAAGCCGAACGTGTGGAACTTCGACGAGGTCACCGCCGCCGACCGGCGGGTCTACTCGCGGGTGGTCACCGGCCGGCCGGCCGGCGCGGGCCGCGCGCCCGAGGGACACCCGGAGCTGATCCGGCTGGGCGCCTACCGGGCGCACCCACCCGCGGCCGAGTGGAGCGGACCGGTCCTCGACGCCGAGTCGGAGCTGCTGCCCGAGGCGGTGCTGCCCCGCCCGCAGGGACACGGCACCGGCCCGTCGCTGGCCGCGCTCGTCGCGGCGATCGGCGCCGGCGGGGACGCCGGCGCCCGCGCCGCCCGACAGCTGTCCACCTTCAAGGTGCTGCGGGCCGTCGCCGAGAACCGGGTACCGGACGCCGCCGGCGGCTACCTCGACGCGGTCGCCGCCGACGACCCGGCCGTGATCCGGTTCGGCCCGTTCGGCTGGCGGGCGCACGGGCCGCTGCCCGCGCCGACGAGCGTGCCCACCCACCTGGACCTGCGCTCCGAGCCGGGCGAGATGTGGGCGTACCTGGCGTTCCTGCGCGCCACCGACCGGGACGCCTACGACGCGCTGGGCGGGCACGCCGGGGTCGCCGCCGTCCCCGGGTGGGGACGCGACGGCGGCGGGCTGCTCGCCGCCGACCTGCGGGTGCTGCGGGCCCGCCCGGCGCGCAGCGACGCGGCCGGCGCCGCCCGCGAGGGCATCAGCACCACGCTGGAGCTGCTGGGGCTGCGCTCCTGGCACTGGATGCACCGCTACGCGCTGGCGCTGCGCGGCGACGACGGCGTCCGCCGCGGCACGTGGACGTTCGCCCGGCAGCGGCTGCACGACCTGCTCGCCACCGACTGGGACTCCCCCGACCCGGAGGCCGCCGCCACCGTGGCGAACGTGCCCGGCGCGGACGGCAACCCACGGCGGGCCCGCGTCGGCGACGTGTTCACCTCCGAGCGGGCGGTGGCGCTGCTCGCCTGCTGGCAGCAGCACCGGGCGCACCAGCTCGTCGCGGTGGGCCCGCCGGCCTCGACCGCCGAGAAGCCGGAGTTCCGCGGCCGGGCGCGCGCCGCCACGCAGCTGCACCTGGTGCTGACCAAGGCCCGGGAGCTGGGAGCCGACTTCGGCGGGCCGCCCACCGGCTGGGCCGACGCGCACGAGACCGCGTTGATCACCGCCATCGGCCAGGTCGTCGCCGGCGACGCCGAGGTCGCCACCGCGCTCACCCGGCTCGCCACCTGGCCGGCCTGGCCCACGGGACGGCACTACACCCTGCCGCTCGACGCGCTGCCCGCCGCCGACCGGGGCCTGTCGGCGGCCCGGGGATCGCTGCGGCTGGATCTCGACGGCCTGCCGAGGGTGACCGCGTGACCAGCACAGCACCGACGGCGGGCCGCCGGCGCCGACACGAGGGACGGGATGGACGATGAGCGACGCCAAGAACGCGCTGGCACTGCTGTGGAACGAGATCCGGCTGCTGGCCGAGCCGGTGCTGGGCGCGTACGACCCGTGGCGGCGGGCCCGGCTGCTGCGCGCCCTGGGCTGGGACCTGGAGGCGGTCAGCGGGTTCGACGCCGCCCGCTTCGAGGACTGGGTCAAGACCGTCGAGCCGGCGCTGGACGCGCTGACGGCCGCGACGTCCGAGGCCCGGTTCGACAGCCTGGCGGCGGTGCAGAAGCTCGGCAAGGCCGCCGGTGACGCGGTCGGCAAGATCGGCGCGTTGCCCCCGACGCTGCAGTTGCAGCTGCCGGACGTGGCCGGCCTGCCCGAGGAGCTCGCCGACGACCTGCTCGACCTGCTGGTGCTGACCTACCTGCTGCGCCGGGCGCCGTGGACGCTGCCCGTGCTGGATCTGCTCGGCCTCGTCACCCCCGCCGTCGAGGCGGCGCCCAGCGCGCCGATGCCGCCGGGCGACGCCCCGATCCGGTTGCCCCGCCGCCGCGACGAGCTGCACCTGGAGCGCGTCGTCGACCTCGTCGCCGACCCCGCCGCCTACTTCCGCGGCCTGTACGCACCGGCCGGCTGGGACACCCCGGAGGGCGTCGCCGAGCTGTCCGCCCGGCTGCTGCCGCGACTGGCCCGGGCGCTGCGGTCCCTCGGTGTCGACGCCGACCAGGGCGTACGCCCCGACGTCGGCCCCGACCAGGGCGAGGTGGGTCGGCGGCTGGCCGACAGCCTGCTGCGGCTGCGGTTCACCGGGCTGCGCACCCCCGGCGGCGAGCCGCCACCCGCCGGGGGCGCGCCGTGGCAGCCCACCTTCGGCCTCGGCGTCACCCTCGGCCTGGCGAGCTGGGACGGCCGGCTCACGGTGATCCTCGCGCCGACCGGCGAGGCACACCTGGAGGGGGCGATCGGCGCGTGGAACGTCGCCACCGACCTCAGCGGCGCCGGCCCCGCCATCGCCGTCAACGCCGACGGGGTCACGTTCAGCGACGCCGCGTCGGCGGTGAAGTGGGCCGCCGAGATCGCCCGGATCGCGCCCGCCGGCGAACCCGGCTGGATCATCGGCGCGCCGCAGGGCACCCACCTCGCCGTCGGGCAGCTCGTCGTCACCGGCCGCGCCAGCCTCGGCGCCGGCCGCGACGACGTCGAGCTGGGCGTGCGGGCCGGCCGCGCCGAACTGGTCGTCCGGGCCGGCGACGGCGACGGGCTGCTGGGCAGGCTGCTGCCCGCCGACGGACTGCGGCTCGGCTTCGACCTCGGCGCCGCCTGGTCGATGCGGACCGGCCTGCACCTGGCCGGGGCCGCCGCGCTGACCGCCGAGTTCCCGGTGCACCTGTCCTGGCACGGCATCGGCGTCGAGGGGCTGCGGATCGCGCTGGCGGCCTCCACCGGGTCCCGCGCGGTCAGCCTGCTGATCACCACCACCGTGCGGGCCACCCTGGGGCCGCTGCACGTCACCGTGCAGAACATCGGCGTCCGCGCCGACCTCACCTTCCCGCCGGCGCTGCCGGCCGGCGGCGCCGACGCCGCCCGCGGCGGCAACCTCGGCGTGGCGAACCTGGAGCCCGGCTTCAAGGCCCCCGACGGGATCGCGCTGCGGATGGAGAACGGCTTCGTCTCCGGCGGTGGGTACCTGTTCGTCGACGAACCCCGCGGCATGTACGCCGGCGCCCTGCAGCTCGGCCTCACCTCGAACGCGCCGTTCACCCCGATCAAGGGGTTCCGGATCCAGGCCACCGCCATCGTCAACACCCGCAACCCGGACGGCACCCGGCTCACCGAGGCCGACGGCGGGCACACCTTCTCCCTGCTGCTCGCCGGAACGTACGAGTGGTTCCCCGGCCTGATGCTGTTCTGGGGCATCTCCATCACCGGCCTGGGTCTGGTCGTCGGGCACAACCGGCGCACCAACCCGGAGGAGTTCCGCAACGCCGCCCGCGCCGGCACCCTCGACACGCTGCTGTTCCCGCAGGACCCCCTCGGCAACGCGCCCGCCGTCATCGCCACCCTCAGCCGGCTCTTCCCGGTCGACACCACCGGCACCGTCCTCGGCGCGATGGTGCGGCTGAACTTCCTCAACGGGCAGGTCGTCGCCGACCTGGGCGTGCTCGTCGAGTTCCCCGACCCGGTGCGCGTCCTGCTGGCCGGCAAGCTGGTCATCGACTTCAAGACCGCCGGCAAGTTCCGGCTGGACTCCTTCGGCATGGTCGACTTCGCCAGCCGCGAGATCACCCTCGACGCCGCGCTGATCGACTCGAAACTGTTCGGCCGGCCGGTCTCCGGCGAGATGGCGCTGCGGGCCCGCTGGGGCTCCGGCAGCACCTTCGCCATCTCGATCGGCGGCTTCCACCCCCGCTACACACCCCCGCCCGGCTTCCCGCCGACGATGAAGCGGTTCTCCATCCAACTGCGCAAGAACGCCAAGGACATCAACCTGGAGGCGTACCTCGCGGTCACCACCAACACCGCCCAGTTCGGCGCCGCGCTGACCCTGAAGTTCGAAGGCGGCGGATTCCTCATCGAGGGCCGCGCCTGGCTCGACGTGATGTTCCAGTTCAAGCCGTTCTGGTTCACCGCCGAGTTGGGCGCCACCGTGTCGTTGAAGTTCCGCGGCACGGAACTGCTGGCGGTGAACCTGAAGATCGGCATCTCCGGCCCGCACCCGTGGCGGGCCTGGGGCGAGGCCCGGATCAAGTTCCTGTTCTGGGAGGCGTCGGCCAAGTTCACCTGGACCGACGGGGACACCACGGATCCCCACGAACCCACCTACCTCAACGCCGCCGGCATGCTGCGGGAGGCGCTGTCCACCCCGCAGGCGTGGGAGGTCCGGCCCGCCATCGGCGCCGGCGAGCCGGTGACCCTGCGCGACCTGACCGGCTGGACCGGGCCGATGCTGCTGCAACCCGGCGCGCACCTGTCGGTGCGGGAGAACGTGCTGCCGCTGGACACCGACCTACAACGCATCGGCACGTCCCGGATCAGCGGACCGAACCGGTTCACGCTGACCGGGGTGCGCGTCGGCACCGGCGACGACGCCCTGGCCGGCAGCCTCGGCGACACGGTGGAGGACGACTTCGCGCCCGGGCAGTTCCGCGACCTGTCCCCCGTCGAGCAGCTCACCACCCCGGGCTTCGTGCGGCTCGCCGCCGGGCGGAGAGTCGCGCTGCCGGAGGGCACCACCCTGCCGCCGGCCGACCTGACCACCTTCGCCGAGCTGGCCGGCGACGCCGCGTACGACCGGATCGTCATCGACGACCCCGACGCCGCCGGCCGGCCCCTGCCCGCCCAGCCGGCCACGGCGCGGCTGGCCGCCCCCGGCGGCGACCTGCTGGCCCGCTTCGCCGCCACCGCCCCGGCCGCGTACGCGGGCCGCCGCGCCCGCTTCACCGGCCCCACCCCGGACCTGGCCGCCACCGCGTCGGCCGCCCGCGCCCGGCGCGCCAGCGTGCCGGCGCAGCGGCGCGCGGACGCCGCGCCGGCCGCGCCGCGCCGCCCCCGCGTCCGGGTGCCCCAACCGAGGATCACGCCCGTCGAGCTGGAGGTCTGCTGACATGGGTGGCCTGCGTTTCCTGCCCTGGGTCCGCGACGGCGTCGCCCGCGTGGTCGCCCACACCGACACGCTCAGCGGCGCCCTGCCCCGCCCCCGCGCCGAGGTGACCCTCAGCGTCGCCGCGCTCGGCACCGACACCGCCACCGGCGACACCGAACAGATCGCCGGAACCACGACCGCGCTGCTGCACGGCCCGGGCGACGTCGTCGGCGTGGACCCGCAGGAGATCATCCGCAGTCACCCGGCGCCCGGCGCGGAGAACGTCGAGGTGTCCCTGTTGGCCGCGGTGGAATTCGACAGCCCCGACCTGCCGTGGCTCTACACCCCCGCCCGGCCCGACGCCGACGGCGCGCTGCGCCCGTGGCTGGTCCTCGTGGTGGTGCCGGCCGGCGCCGACGGCGCGGAGCTGCGCACCGAACCCGGCCAGGCCCTGCCCCGGCTGGCCACCACGGTGCGGCACCTGCCGGTGCTGGCCGACTCGTGGGCGTGGGCGCACGCCCAGGTGCTGGTCACCGACGACGACGAGGACCTCGCCGAGGTCATCGCCTCCGCCCCGGAGCGCACCCTGTCGCGGCTGCTGTGCCCCCGCCGGCTCGCCGCCGGCACCGACTACGTCGCCGCCGTGGTGCCCGCCTTCGCCGCCGGGGTCCGCGCCGGCCTCGGCCAGAGCGTCGACGACACCGGCCCGCTCGCCCCCGCCTGGGGTCCCGACTCGCCGCATCCCGGCCCGGACGACGCGGTGCTACTGCCCGTCTACCACCACTGGACGTTCCGGACCGGCCCGGACGGGGACTTCGAGTCGTTGGCCCGCCGGCTGCGGTCCCGGGTCCTGCCCGACGACGTGGGCCGGCAACCGGTCGACATCGCCGCTCCCGGCGGCGGCCTGCCGCACAGCGACGACGAGGGTGTCGAGGGCCGGTCGGTGCTCGGCTTCGAGGGCGCCCTGGCCGCCCCCGGCATGACCCCGACCGTCTGGGCCGACGACGTCCGCCAGGCCTGGCAGGACGCGCTCACCGACCTGCTGCGCCACGCCGACGACCGGCTCACCCCGCCGCTGTACGGCAACATCCACAGCCAGCAGGGGCAGGTTCCCGCCCCCGGCGCCGAACCGCGCTGGCTGGCCGGGCTCAACCTCGACCCCCGCTACCGGGCCGCCGCCGCCCTCGGCACGCAGGTGGTGCAACGCCACCAGGAGGACCTGGCCGCCGCCGCCTGGGAACGGGCCGCCGAACTGCGCGAGGCCAACGAGCAACTGCGCCGTGGCCAGGCCGCCCGGGATACCGCCACCGCCCTGTTCAGCCGCCGGGTCGACCCCGCCTCCCCCGGCACGCCCCTCGGCGACGATCAGCTCGTGGCCCTGACCCAGCCGGTGCACGACCTCGTCGAGCCGGGGCCCACCGCCCGCTCCGCCGCCGCCGGTGACCCGCTGGACCGGCAGCTGGACGGCAACCCGGGCGCCCGCGCCGCCACCACCGCGCCGCTGCGCCGGCTGCTGCGACCCCGCGGGCCCCTCGCCCGCCGGGTCGACCCCGACGGCGGGCCGGCCGCGCTGGCCCGGCTGGCCGGCGGCACCAGCCCGGTGCCCGCCGCGAAGGTGCCCGCGGGCGGCAAGGTGCTGGACACGCTGGTCACCGACGGGCGCGGGCTCGGCTCGCTGACCCGCGCCGTCATCGAACAGGCCGCCCAGAACCCGTGGTGGCACACGACCACCACCACCGCCGCCACCGCGGCGGGCACGAAGGCCCTGGCGCTCGACGAGCCGGTCACCAGCGTGGCCACCAACGGCGGCGACCTGTTGAACGGCGACCGCTTCTTCGTCGGCGCCGCCGACGGGCGACTGTTCGAGCGCCGCCGCATCGGCGACGAGTGGGTGTGGCGCGACCACGGCCTCCCGCCGGGCACCGCCGTGGCCACCTCCGGTGCCACCGTCGCGCCCCACCGGGTGTTCGTGCGCACCCGCGACAGCCGCCTGTTCGAGCGGCGCTGGGACGGCGACCGGTGGGTGTGGCGCGACTGCGGCGCGCCGCCGCTCGGGGTGCGCAGCCGACCGGCGGCCGGCGGCAACCTGATCTACCTGCTCGGCGGTGACGGCAACCTGCACCGCTACGACCCCGCGACCGGGTCGTGGGCGTCGCTGGGAGCGCCGGCGATGTGGTCCACCGAGCGGCTCTGGGGGACCCCGCGCCCGACCGGGTCGGCCGTGCTGGTCGCCACCAGCCACAACCGGCTGTTCGTCCACGGTGGGCAGTGGAGCCAGGTCGGCAACGACGCCATCCCGCCGGTGTGGGGCTCCCCCGCCAGCCTGCACCCGTCCGCGTACGGGTCCCGGTTCTCCTACCTGACGCCGGACGGCTGGCTGGTCTCCCAGCTGCCCGACGGGTCCCTCTACCGGCACGACGCCGCCCCCGAGGGGCGCCGGCTCGTCTCGCTCGGGCAGCAGGCGGCGCAGATCGGCGAGGACGACGGCATGTCGATCATCGCCCTCGGCGCGACCGACGCCGACCCGGCCGACCTGCGCCTGATGCGCCGCTACCGCTGGTACCACGACGGGCACGAGCGGGAGTACTGGGGCTGGGGCGTGATCGGGACGGTGCCGGACGGCGGCCTGGGCCGGCACCGTCCCGGCCCGGTGCTCGGCGCGTTCCGCAGCGGCGAGATCTTTGCCGTCACCGCCGACGGCCGGCTCACCTCCTGGCCCTGGGGTTACTCGGGCGACTGGATCGACCACGGCCTGCCGGCCGACCCGCGCGGCGCCGGCTTCGACACGGCGCTTCCCCCGCCGCACCTGCGGTTCGCCCCCCGGGTGGGGCTGCTCGCCTCGCTGCTGTTCGGCCACACCGCCAGGACGGGCACCGCCCGGCGCACCCGACTGCAGGTGGCGCACAACGTGGGCGACGACGGGGCGGTGCAGGAGAGCGCCCTGACCGCGCCCGTGGACGGGCCGGTCGCGCCGGCGGCGGTGCGCGCCGCCGCCACCACGATCGGCCGCCTGCAGCCGTCCGACCGGCCGGCGATGGTCACCGCCTTCCTGGCATCCGGACCGGACGGCACCTGCCGGATCAGCTACTGGGTCGGCGGGGACGTCACCGCCGACGGCGCGGCGGCCGGCGGCTGGACCGGCCCGTACGAGCTGCCCGACCCGGTCAACGGCGACGCCGCCGGACTCGACGTCGTCCTGGCCGACCTCGACGGCGACGACCAGCTCGAACTCGTCGTCGCGTACGGGGTGAGCCGCCCCGGCGGCAGCGACAACCGGGTGTACTACCGGGTCGGTTGGGGCCTGGACGCCACCGGCAGGGCCACCCGTGGGTGGAGCGACTCCCAGCCCACCCCACAGAAGCTCGACACCATCTCCGCCGTCGGCGTGGACGTGGTCGACATGACCGGCGACCAGAGGCCGGACCTGGTCGTGTTCGCGGCCGGCACGGCCGGCGGCAACCCGGTGGCCCGCTACCGCACCGGCGTCGGGCTCAACCGCCGGGGCCGGGTCGTCAGCGGCTGGAACCACGAGCACGCGGTGCCCGACGAGGCGGCGGTCGCCGGCGCGGCCGGCGCGGGCATCGCCGTGGCCGACGTGACCGGCACCCGCCGCCCCGACCTGATCGTCGCCCGGCGCAGCGGCGCGACCATCACCTACCGCGCCGCCTTCGACCTCGACCCGGGTGGCGTCCCGGTCAGTTGGAGCCCCGCCGTCACCGTCACCGGGGCCGCCGACGCCGACAACGCCCACGGTTGCTCGGTCACCATCGCCGACCTGCGGGCCGACCTCGTGGCCGACCGGGCCCGGATGGGCGACGACTTCATGGCCGCGGCCGCGGCGCACCAGGGCCGGCTCGCCCCGGCGCAGTCGCTGGCCCGCGACCACCGGCCCGCGCCGGTCGACCTCGCCACCGCGGCGGCGGCCGTACGCGACACCGTCCGCCCGGAGACCGCGGTGGCCGGGGAGGTGCTGGCCGGGCTGACCCTCGGCGAGGGCGACCTGGTCGACGCCCTGCCCGACAGCGGCGACCCGCTGCGGCGGCTGCTCGCCGGGGTCACCTTCACCGTCCCCGCGTACGAGCTGCTGCGCGGGCTCTCCCAGGAGCACGTGGTGCCGAACCTGCCGGCCGTGGCGCCGGAGACCATGACCGCGCTGGCCGCCAACCCCCGCTTCATCGAGGCGTTCCTGGTCGGGCTGAACCACGAGATGAGCCGGGAGATGCTGTGGCGGGAGTTCCCCGCCGACCCGCGGCAGACCTGGTTCCGGCAGTTCTGGGACGTCCGCGGCGCCGCCTCGGCCGGCGCCCCGCTGACCGACATCCCGCCGTTGACCGATCCCGCGTGGCGCAACGGGCCGCTGGGCAGCCACCTCACCGCCGTCGGCGCCCCCGGCGAGCAGTCGCTGGTGCTGGTCGTCCGGGGTGAGCTGCTGCGCCGCTACCCCTCCACCATCGTCACCATGCGCCAGGCAGCGTGGACCGGCCCCGAGCAGCGGGAACCCACCGGGCCGGACGTGCTGCCCATCTTCCGCGCGTGGCTCTCCCCCGACCTGCTGCTGTTCGGCTTCCCGTTCACCGCCGAGGTCGCCCGGGGCGCCCCCCGGCAGGCCGCCGGCGCCCCCGGCCACTTCTTCCTGCTGCGCGAGCAGCCCGCCGCGCCCCGCTTCGGCGTCGACCTCACCGGCGACCCGCCGCCCCCGGACGCGGTGGTCTTCGCCGCGCGGCACGGCCGCAACGCCGCCGACACCGCCTTGTCCGTGCTGCAACGCCCCGTCCTGCTCGCCCGCCACGCCAGCGACCTGCTACCGAGCCCGGAGAACCAGTGATGACCACCTCGCCGTACGCCGCGAACCGGCCGCCGCTGGCCACCGTGCTGACGCAGACCCCGTGGACGCTCTCCGCGCTCGCGCCCGCCGTCATGCTGCCGGTGCGCCTGGAGACCCGGTTCGCCGGCGCGACCCTGAGGATCCGCGTCTACCCCGACCAGATCCACGTCGACGACCACGAGCCGGGGCTCACCGCCGAGGAGATCGCCGCCGGCCGCAGGTACTGGGGCGAGGGGCGGCCGGGCGGTGTCACCGGCACACCCGACGAGGCGGCCTGGACCGACCTGGTCCGCCGCTTCGACGCGCCCCGCGCCACCTGGATCGCCCGGGTCATGGAACCGGTCGGCGGCGACTTCCCCGAGCTGGTTCCCCGGCCCGGCCCCTGGTGCGAACCGGCCCGGGCCCGGCTGCTGCCCACCTGCTGGTACGCCGTGGGCCGCACCGTCAGCGGCCGGCTGTTCACCGGCACCTCCAACCCCGTCACCCCGGACCTGCCCGTCGGTCCCACCCCCGTGCCGGCCGAGGAGGACGGCACCATCGACCAGGTGCCGGCCGAGGCGCCCCCGGTGGACGCCGGGATGCGCTGGACCGTCGACTTCGCCACCGCCGAGGCCGCCGGCATGGCCCTGACGGTCACCGTCCCCCTCGGCGGCGACGGGAAACCGGAGACGGTGGAACGGCTGCTGGTCTTCGGACTCGACGCCGCCGCCACGCCGGCCGCCTCCGCCAAGGCCCTCGCTCGCCTGCTGGAGGCGCACGCCGCGACCGACGGGCTGGCGTTCCTCGCCCCGGACACCCCCACCAACAACACCGCCGCCGCCACCCCGGCAGCGGTACCGACCACCGCCGCGCCGACCGCCGCCGACAGCGCCGCCGACGCCGAGGCGCCGGAGGCCGCCGCCGCGCTGGTCGCCGCCGCGCTCGGCGTGGCGCTGACCGCCGAGCCGGACGACGCGCTGACCGCCGCCCGGGGCAGGCCGACCCGCGCGGGCGCGCCGACCGCGCTCGCCCGCGGCGCCGGCGCGACCGTGGCCGACCGGCCCACCGGCCGGCTGGTCCGCCGGCTGCTCTGGCCGGCCAGCTTCGGCGCCCTGCTGCGGGACCTGCTGCCGGTGGCCACCCCCGCCGAACAGGCCGCGCTGCGCGACCACTTCGTCGCGCACGTGCACGCCGAAGGACCCCTGCCCACGCTGCGCGTCGGCCGCCAGCCGTACGGGCTGCTGCCGGTGGCCAGCCTGCGCGACTGGCGCCCGGCCGGCACCGGCGAGGCCCGGGCCGTCGGGCTGCTGAGCAGCCTGTGGCAGCGGGTGTGGCTGCCCTCGCCGGTGCCCCGGATCGTGCCCGGTCTCGCCGATCCGGAGCGCACCCTGCTGGACATCCTGGCCACCGACGCGCGGGTGCTGGAGGTACGCGCCCGCAGCATGCTCGGCAACGAGTACGTCAGCTGGCTGTGGCGCTTCGCCCGCCTCGGCCTCGGCGACGGCTGGCGCGAACAGCTCGTCGAACCGGCCCGGGCCCTGCTCTCCGCGCTCGGCCTGGGCGGCCCCACCGACCCGCGGCTGTCCCTGGCCGTGTTCGCCAAGGAGGCGTACGCCCTCGGCACGCCCCTGCTGGACGGGCCCGGGGAGCCCGACGCCGCCCGGATCGGGGCGTACCTCGACGCGCTGGCCGCCGTCGGTCTCAAGGGCGACGAGGTGCCGGCGCGTCCCTCCGACGGTCCGGTGCCGCTGTTCCACCGGCTGCTGCGCGCCGCCCTGATCGCCGAGCACTCCGCCGCCGCGCACGCGTTCGCCGCCGAGGCGTCCCTGCCCGCCGCGGCGGAGATCCCGGAGCCGGAACTGGTCGACATCCGCCCGCACGACAGCACGCGGGTGCTGCGCCGCCGCCTCGCCGTGCCCGTGCCCGGCGCCCCCGGCGAGACCGTCGGCAGCTACCTCGCCGGCCCTCAGCCCGACCCCCGCCACGTCCGGGCGACCACCGACCTGCGCGCCTTCCGCGCCGCGCTGGACGACCTGGCCGGACAGCTCGACGACGGGCTGTCCCCCGCCGACCTGCACCGGCACGTCGCCGGCACCCTCGGGCTGGCCACGCACCGGCTGGACGCCTGGGTCACCTCGCTGGCCACCCGCCGGCTGGCCCAGCTCACCGCCGGGCCGCCGCCCGGCGTGCACGTCGGCGGGTACGGCTGGCTGGTCGACCTGCGGCCGGCCGGGCCACCGCGCCTGGTGCCCCGCCCCGCCGACGTGCCCGAGACCGTGGCGCCGCCGACGCTGCCGGCCGCCCCGGAGGGCGCCGGGCACGTGCACGCCCCCTCGCCGGCGCAGGCGGTCACCACTGCGGTGCTGCGCAGCGCGTGGCGCTCCCACCAGGGCGGCGACAACCCCCTGGCCGTCGACCTCTCCTCCCGCCGGGTCCGCCTCGCCGAGCAGCTGCTGGACGGCGTCCGCGCCGGCCAGAGCCTCGGCGCGCTGCTCGGCTACCGCTTCGAGCGTGGCCTGCACGACCACCCGGACGGTCCGCTGGACCAGTTCCTGCCGACGTTCCGCCGGCTCGCGCCGGTGCGCGCCCACCGCGTCGACGCCGGCGACGACGCCACCACGGTCACGCCGACCGTGGAGTCGGCGGCGACCGTCGACGGGTTGGAGCTGCACCGGCTGCACCGGGCCGGGGCCGTCGAGACGCAGCTGAACGCGCTGCCCGGGGCGGCCCGGACCGCCGTGCGACAGGTCCTCGCCGACCTCGCCGACGCCACCGACGCGGTGGCCGACACCCTGCTCGCCGAGGGCGTGCACCAGCTCGCCCTGGGCGACATGAACCGGGCCGCGGCGGCCGTCGACGCGGCCTCCGGCGCCGCCACCAGCCCCCCGCAGTTGCACGTCACCCGCACCCCGGTCACCGGCGCGGCCCTCACCCACCGGGTGCTGCTGGTGGTCAACGTCGACGACCGGTGGCAGCGGCTGCGGCAGGACTGGCCGACGGCCCGCGCCCAGCACCCGCGCATCATGGTCGCCGCCACGGACGCACTCGCCTCCGTGCTGCTGCCGCCGTCGTGGCGGGTGTTCTGGCGCTACCGCTGGCACGCCCCGGACGGGGTCACCGCGACCCCCTGGCGGGACGCCAGCCTGGACCGCTTGCAGATCCCGGCGATCGACCTGCTCGCCGCCCCGCCGCATCCCGGCCGCCCCGACGACGCCGAACTGGACCGGCGCCTCACCCTCGTCGCGTGGGCGAAGCTGGTGCCCGCCGGGGTCGGTCCGGACTGGACGCTGGAGCTGGACTACGACCGCGACCCGGCCTGGCCGGCCGACAGGGTCGGCCTGGCCGAGTTCCTGCACGCCGTCAACGTGCTGCGGGACCTGGTCGGCCGGTCCCGGCCGGTCGTCGCCGCCGACCTCGGCCTGGAGCCCGACGCGCCCCCGGAGTTCGACAACGTGCTCAAGTCGCAGGCCGACGAGCAGTGGCACGCGGCGCGCGGCGCGGCGACGGCACTGCACGCCGTCCCCGGCGGGAACGGGCCGGGCTGGGACGAGACGGCGGTCCGTCAGCTGCTGGACACCGCCGCCGGCTTCGGCGTCGTCGGCGCGGTACCGCCCCCGCCGACGGCCGACAGCGCCCGCGCGGTCGCCGACGCGGCCCTGGTCGCCCGCGCGGAGCTGGACCGTCGGCTGGCCGCCCACTGCCGGGTCGTCGCCGAGCTGCACGACCGGACGCCCTGCCCGCCGGCGGCCTG
This sequence comes from Micromonospora sp. URMC 106, assembly GCF_051386395.1. NCBI lineage: Bacteria > Bacillati > Actinomycetota > Actinomycetes > Micromonosporales > Micromonosporaceae > Micromonospora > Micromonospora sp. URMC 106. The sequence continues at coordinate 17,613 of NZ_JBPQTP010000001.1, read as the reverse complement.
CGCCTGCGACCCGGCGACCGACTTCGACCGCCCGTCGGCGCCCTCGGCGCGGCGGCGCGACGCCCAGATCGCCCGCGTCCGGGCGCTGCTCGGTGCCGACATGCCGGTCCTGACCCGCGCCACCGCGCCGCAGCCGGGGCAACTGGCCACCGCCCTCGCCGCCAGCGACGCGCTGCAGGGCGGCTCCCCGCACCCCGTACGCCGGTGGCTGTCCCGCTACGGCCGCGTCCGGCCCGCCGTGGGCCGGCTGCAGGAGGTGCTGACCACCGCGCAGGCCCTGGACGCCGGCGGCGTCGTGAAGCTGCCCGCCGCCGTGCGGGTGGCGCAGCTCCCCCACGCCCCCGGCGACCGCTGGGTGGGCGAGGCGCCACCGCGGGCCGACACCGAACCGGTGTCCCTGGTCGTCGTCGCTCCCGGCGGCATCGACGCGACCCGGCCGGTGCACGGCCTGCTGGTCGACGAGTGGACGGAGGTGGTGCCCGCCGGGCGGGTGCAGACCGGCGTCACCTTCGAGTACGACGCCCCCGGCGCCGCCGCCCCGCAGGCGGTCCTGCTGGGCCTCGCGCCCGAGGGCGCCGGCTCGTGGCAGCCGGCCACCCTCGCCCAGGTGCTGGAGGAGGCCCTCGACCTGGCCGTCGCCCGCGCCGTCGACGTCGACTCCCTCGGCGCCGCCGGGCACTTCCTGCCCGCCCTCTACTTCCCCACCAACGTCGCCGAGACCGCGACCACCACCGACTTCGTCCCCGACGCGACGCTGGCGCCGCAGGGCGGACAGGAGGGCCAGTGACCACCGTCGACCCCACCCAGACCGACACGCACACCCCGTCGGTCACCACCTGGACCCGCCTCGAACCGCGTACCCGGCGCGCCGACCTGGCCCCCGCCGTGGACGCCCGCGTCGCCGATCCCCTGTGGCTGCTGGCCCGGCAGTGGCAGCTCGGCGAGTTCACCGGCGAGGACACCGGGTCCCCGGTCAGCGCCCGCGTGCACGCCGAGATCGCCCCGTTCAGCCGCTACCGGCCCGGCACCGACTCCGGCAGCACCGTCGGGCTGCCCGCCGCCGTCCCGCTGGAGGCGGTGGTGGAGCGGGAGTCCGCCGCCACCGCCGGCGACCTGCGCTTCGCCGTGGAGAGCGGCCAGCACCTGCTGCGGTTGCTCGCCGACGCCGGCGCGGGCGAACTCGCCCCCCGGCTGTGCGCCCGGTATCCCGTCCCGGCCGTCCCGCCCGACGCCGCCTCGGCGGCGGACGCCGAGACGCGGGGCTACCTGCGCATCGCCGCCGGTCGCGCGCCGCACGGCGAGCTGGCGCTGCGCGCCTGCGCCGAGGGCCGGTTCGTCGCCGAGAACGAGGTGCCGTCCACGCTGGTCGGCGCGGTCACCGCCGCCGTCGACGAGTGGCTGGCCTGGCTGGGCGTGCCGCCCCGCCCCGCCGGCCCGCCGGACGGCTACCTGCTGCAACTGCCCGCCGTGCTGGCGCCGGAGGCGTCGAGGCCGCCCGCGCCGCCCTGGCCGCCGGCGGACTTCACCCCGCTGTTCAGCGCACCCGGCCAGGAGGGACCGGCGTGGCGGCGGGAACGGATGGAGTACGACTTCGCCGTCGCCGCCCACGGCTCCGAGGGCGAGCTGGTGCTCACCGCCCACGAGTACGACGGGGACCGCCTCGACTGGTACCACTTCGACCACGAACCCGGGGCGACCCTCGACGCCGCCCCGAAGGTCGAGGACGTCGTGAAGGTGCTGCTGCCCACCCCCGTCGCGTACGCCGGCATGCCGTCGACCCGGTTCTGGGAGTTGGAGGACGCCCAGGTCAACCTGGCCGGCATCGGCGCTGGCGCCGGGGACCTCGCCCGCATGTTCCTGGTCGAGTACGGCCTCGTCTACGCCAACGACCACTTCCTGGTGCCGCTGGAACTGCCCGTCGGGTCGGCCACCCGGATCCGCTCGATGATCGTCACCGACACGTTCGGCATCCAGACGCTGGTGCCGGCCGCGCCCGACGACACGGCGCTGTTCCGCCCGTCCGGGGCGACCGCCGGCGGGCCGGCCGACGTGCTGGTCCTGCCCGCCACGGCCGCCACCACCCTCGACTCCGAGCCGGTGGAGGAGGTCCGCCTCGGCCGCGACGAGATGGCGAACCTGGCCTGGGCCGTCGAGCGGACCGTCACCGGCGCCACCGGCCGCCCGATCGACCGCGGCGCACAGGTCGGCCGGGCGGCGCCGCCACCGCGACCGCCCGCCGCCGACACGGTGCCCATCCCGTCGTACGCCTTCGCCACCACCGTGCCGGAGAACTGGGTGCCGCTGGTTCCCGGGCCGACGCAGGGCCGGCCGGACGTCGTGCGGCTGCGCCGGCTCCCGCTGCAACAGCCGTCCCGGCAGGGCCCGCCGGTCGCGGTCACCGGTCACAGCCGCCTGCTCGACTGGCGCTGGCGCGGCGACGACCTGGTCGAGCTGGCCATCCCCGAGGAGGAGGTGCCGCGCGCCGGCGCCCGGCTGCTGCGCCAGTGGCAGTTGGCCCGGTGGACCGACGGCTCCGTGCACCTCTGGCTGGGCCGCGCCCGCCGCGCCGGCACGGGCGAGCTGTCCAGCGGCCTGCGCTACGACACCGTCCAACCGCGCTGAACGACCCCGCCCGCGCATCGACCGAGACAGATCAGCGGAGAGCACACCATGACGATCACCTGGAAGAACGACCTGCCGCTGCCGATGGCCCGGCCCCGGTACTACGACCACCAGTACCTGCGCGCCGGCGACCTGACCCAGGCGCTGGACTATCTGCTGGCGCGGCAGAACCTCGCCGCCCGGCTGCTGCAGCCCCGGGGCGTGGTCAGCGGCCTCGGCCTGACCGCCACCGGCGGCGACGTGACGGTCGGCCAGGGCGTGGCGATCGACGGCGCCGGCCGGGTCGTCGTGCTGCCGGACGACAGCCGCAGGGCGCTGCCCACCGAGGGCAGCAGCTGGTACGTGGTGCTCCGCTACCACGAGTTCCTCGACGGGATGCGCGACGAGGGCGGCGTCGCCGGGCCGACCCGGTGGACGGAGGAGGGCCGCATCGAGTTCTCCGCCGCCGCGCCCGCCGACCCGGCGCACGCCATCGTGCTGGGCCGGGTCACCCGCGCCGGCGGCACGGTCACCGTGGAGGGCACCGGGCGGGTGGCGGCCGGGCTCCGGGTTCCGGTCGGGGCGATCGTGCCGGCCGTCGGCGCCGGCCCCCAGTCCGGCATCACCTTCCCCGCCGACCCCGGCGGCGGCCTCGGCGACGAGGCGTACATCCGGTACTGGCCGTACAACGGCGAGAACACCATCCTGCGGATCGCCAACAACAACGACCCCGACGACATCATCGCCTTCACGCAGCACAACGCGGACCGGCTGCGCATCGCCGGCGGCATGCTGCACCTGGGCAGCATGGAGGGCACGTCCGTCACCGCCGGGCAGGTGGTCACCGCGCTCGGCTTCTGGGGGCCCGGCGTGCAGCACGCGCAGCTGTCGTTCCGGGCCGGCCGGGGCTTCGAGCTGGTGGACCGCAGCGCCGAGACGCCGGGGCTCGGCTACGCCGAGGGCAGCAAGCCGTACGCCGACCTGGCGGTCCGGGAGCTGCGGGCGGCGAGCCTGCGCGGGCGGGGCGGGCTGTCGCTGACCGCCGAGGGCGGCTTCGCCCTGCGGGCGACCGGCGGGGTCACCGTGGTCAAGGACACCAACGGCAACGGCGACCTGACGGTGCAGGGTGGCCTGTCGACGGGCGGGAACATCTCCATGCCGTCCCACGGCTACCTCTCCGGCGCCAACCGGCTGCACATCAACGGCCCCGAACGGCTCTACCTGCTCAACAGCGCCGGCGTCTACATCGGCTACGGCGGTGGCACCGGCCCGGAGACCGGCTGCCTGTGGGTGGAGAAGCGCGGTTTCTTCGGCGGCAACGTCCAGGTCAACGGGCAGCTCGGGGTGGCGGTCAGCCCGAACACGGTGCCCTCCTGGAGCGGCGGCGGCATCAGCACGTACGACCTGTTCGCCTCCGGCGCGATCTACCTCGGCACCGAGGCGTCCGGGTACACGATCAGCCTGACGGCCGGCAGCGGCGTGATCAAGGGCAAGTCCAAGCAGTTCGCGATCGACCACCCGCTGGACGCCCCCGACGCCACGCAGCGCCGCCAGCTGATCCACGCCGCCATCGAGGGGCCGGAGAACGGCGTCTACTACCGGGGCGAGGCGCGGTTGAGCGCCGGCGTCGCGCGGGTGGACCTGCCGGACTACTTCGAGGCGCTGACCCGGCCCGAGGGCCGCACCGTGCAGCTGACGCCGGTCTTCGAGGACGACGAGCCGGTGTCGCCGCTGGCCGCGAGCCGGGTGACGGACGGTTCGTTCCGGGTCCGCACCGTCGACGGGTCGCCCGCGTCGCACGCCTTCTACTGGGAGGTCAAGGCCGTCCGCGACGACCTGGAGCCGCTCGACGTGGAGGTTCCCGCGCCGTACTGATCCGCCCCGACCGCGAGGCGCGTCGACGGTGGTCGGTGCGAGGGCCGGGACGCACGGTCCGCGGGTCCCGTCGCGTCGCCGCCGGCCCGGCCGGCGCCCTGCGCGGCGGCGGGCGGGTCGCCCCCGCCCGCCGCCGTCGTACGGTCAGTCCGCGGCGAGGGCCCGCGCGTCGGCGGCCACGACGCGCGCCAGCTCCACGGGGAGCCGCCGGCCGGCCTGCTGGTCGGCGTGGCGGGCCAGCTCGGCGTAGCGGCCTTGGACGAGCAGTGCGCTGAGCGTGGCGCGGGTGCCCCGCTCGATGTCGGCGGTCAGGATCACGTACCCGAGCCCCGCCGCGCTCGCCTGGACGGTGAAGGCGCTGGTGGCCGACGCCCGGCCGGCCGGTCCGACGGCCTCGGCGCGCAGCGTGTGCCGGCCGGCGGGCAGGGTGGCCAGGTCCAGCGGCGCGCCGGGGTCGACCGGCCGCCCGTCGAGGGTGACGGTCACGGTCTCGGCGTGCGTCGTGGTGACGGTGAGGGTCGGCTGCTGCGCCCGGTCCAGGGTGGCGCCGTCGGCCGGCGCGGCGATCGCGACGGTCGGCGTGGCGGGCGGACGCTGCAGGTACGCGGCGTTCCAGCCGGCCAGCTCCGCGGGACGGTTGGTGATGATCCCGTCGACGTCGGCCTGCTCCAGCGCCTGCCACTGGTTCGCCGAGTCGATCGTCCACACCAGCACGGCCACGCCCGCGTCGTGCAGGGCGCGCACCGCGTCCGGCCGGGTCAGCAACGCCGTCCCGCTCGGGTTGTACGCGGTCAGGCCGAGCTCGCGGGCGATCGCCACCGGGTCGGCGTCGAGGCTGCTGCGCAGCAGCCCGAGGGGCAACTCCGGGGCCAGCTCGCGGGTGTGGCGCAGGGCGTCCACCTCGAAGCTCTGGATGAACACCCGGCCGGTCATCCGCTCGGCGCGGATCACCTCGACGATCCGGGCGACCTCGTCGCGGGTGTGCGCGCCCTTGATCTCCAGCAGCAGATTGCCGCCGCGGGTGCGCAGGTCGGCGAGCTGCTCGGCGAGCGTGGGCAGCCTCTCCCCGGCGTACGACGGCGCGAACCAGGAGCCGGCGTCGAGCGCCTTGAGCTGGGCAGCGGTGAGGTCGCGGATCCGGCCGGCGCCGTCGGTGGTCCGGTCCACGGTGGCGTCGTGCAGCACGAACGGCACGCCGTCGCGGGACGGCTGCACGTCGTTCTCGATCCAGTCGGCGTTGGCCCGGCGGGCCGCCTCCTGGGCGACCAGGGTGTTCTCCGGGGCGGCCGACGAGGCGCCGCGGTGGGCGATCACGGTGAGCGGGCTGCCGTCCGGGCGGAGGTAGCCGTTGGGGGCCAGCTCGGTGACCCGCACGTCGTCGAAGGAGACGGTGGCGCCGTTGACCAGCAGCGCCTGCCCGCCGCCGGCGGAGCGTTGCAGGCTGCTGGTCCGCAGCGCCTCGCGCCCGTCGACGAACCAGCGCGCCTGGCTGCCGTGCACCTCCACGGCGACCCGCACGTCCCGCCCGGTGCCGGCGGCGTACGGGCCGGCGCCGGTGTTGGTGACGTTCCAGGCGTCGGCGGTGGTGCGCTGGGCGAATTCGAGGCCGTTGCTGGCGGTGGTGCCGCTGCGCATCGTGGCGATCCACCAGGGGGTCGCGCCGTCGGCGGGCACGTCGAGGCCCAGCGCCGTCCAGCGGGTGGCGGACGCGACGGACTCGAACCGGACGGTCGCCTCGAACCGGAAGTCGTTCAGGTGCCGACCGAAGGTGATCTTGTTGTTCTGGCTCGAACTGGCGGAGGTGCCGTACAGCCGGCCGTTCTCCACCTTCCAGGTGCCGTCGACGGCCCGCCAGCCGGCGGGCAGCCGGCCCGCGGAGAAGTCCTCGGCGACGGCCACCGCGCCGGGCTCGGCGGCCGCGGGCGGCGACGGGGGCAGCACGGCGAGCAGGCCGGCCGACAGCGCCAGGACGGCGAGCGCGGCGACGGGACGGCTCGGGTTTCCGCGTCGGTAGCGGATGGGGCGAGGTGTCATGATCCGGACCGTAGGAACGTCACCGGAACGCCCGGCCAACCCGCCGTGGCGGCGGCGATAACGTCGCCCCTCGAACGTGTGCGAGGCGCTCGGAGCGCCGCCGCGGCGGGCGGGGCCGTGGCTCCCTACAGGGTGCCGACGGAGATCGGGGCGCTGAGTCGACCCTCGTTCCCGCTGCGGTCCAGCCCGGACAGGCAGTAGGACAGCGGTCGGTCGGTCGGGGCGGCGCGGTCGACCCAGCCGGCGCCCCGGGTGGTGCCGACGAGCCGGGCGGTGTCGCCGTCCACGCGGTAGACGGCGACGCTCGCGGCGCCGTCCGCCCGCCAGGTCAGCTCCACCCCACCGGCGTCCGCACGCCGCGCGCCGGTCGGCGTGGGGGCGTCCGGCGGCGCCGCCGGAAGCTGCGCCATCGTGGGCACCAGCGCCGGGCCGGCGTAGTGTGCCCGGCTGTACCGGCTGACCGCCCCGAGTTTGTCGGCGCGCACCTGTCTAGCACTGAAGTGGACGCTTCCGCGCACGCCGTGGCGGCGGTTGAGGGTGAGCTGGCGGTCCAGCTCGGCCGGGTCACGCCAGGCCCCGCGCTCGCCCACCCGGTAGTCGGCCTGGCCGATGTAGAGCTGCACCCGGGTGCCCCGCACCGTGGCCGCCCACCACGGCAGCAGCGCGGCGTAGTCCGCCCGGTCGAAACCGATGTGCCAGTAGAGCTGCGGCACGACGTAGTCCAGCCACTGCTTCCGCACCCAGAGCCGGGTGTCGGCGTAGATGTCGTCGTAGCTCTGCAGACCGGCCGTCGCCGAGCCGGCCGGGTCGGTGCGCTCGTTGCGCCAGATGCCGAACGGGCTGATGCCGAACTTCACCCACGGCTTGATCGCCTTGATCCGCTCGCTCATCTCGCGGACCAGCGTGTTGACGTTGTCCCGGCGCCAGGCGTGCTTGTCCGCGAACCCCCGGCCGTACCGGGCGAACGCCGCGCCGTCCGGAAAGTCCTGCCCGGCCTCAGGGTACGGGTAGAAGAAGTCGTCGAAGTGCACCCCGTCGACGTCGTAGCGCTGCACCGCCTCCAGCATGGAGTCCTCGACGAACCTGCGCGCCTGGGGGATGCCCGGGTTGAAGTAGAGGCGGCTGCCGGGCCGGTCGGCGCTGGGATAGGTCACCACCCAGTCGCGGTGCCGCCGCAGCGGGTGTGTCGGGGCGAGCTGGTCCAGCCGGGGGCCGGGCCCACCCACCGTGGCCGGCTGACCGCCCCGGTACGGATTGAACCAGGCATGGAACTCCAGGTTCCGGGCGTGCGCCTCGGCGACCATGAACTCCATGGGGTCCCACCCCGGGTCGCGGCCGTCGCGGCGCCCGGTCAGCCACTCCGACCAGGGCGCGTACGCCGACGGCCAGAGCGCGTCCCCGCTGGGCCGCACGTGCACGAAGACCGCGTTGTGGTTGTGCCGCACCGCGAGGTCGAGCCAGCCCCGGAACTCCGCTTGCACGGTCTCGGCCGGCAGCCCGCGCCGGCTCGGCCAGTCGATGTTGTTCACCGTCGTGATCCACATGCCGCGCAACTCGCGTGGCGCCCGGGCCGCCCGGCCGGCGCAGACGCCGGTGCCCGCCGGGCCGGCGGCGGACGGCGCGCCGAACGCGGCCGCGTCGCCCGGCTCCGGTGCGCCCCCGTCGCCGGCCATCCGGTTCCGCAGCGACCACGCCCCGCCCGCGACCGCCACGGCGAGCACGGCGACCACCGCCACGAGCCTTCGGGCGCGACGGGCGGTGGGGGCGGGCGGAGCAGCGGTGGGCATCGCACCAGTCTGCCCAGTGCCGGCGCGCCGGGTGAACCGGTTGGCCCGTTACTTAACGGTCAGCTAAGGCCGCCGTGCGAAGCCGGGCCGGCCCGCTCCGAGCGGGCCGCCGGGATGCGCGGCGCAAACTTTCGGGGCCGACTGACGCCTCTCGTCATCGCGCGGCAGAGCCCTGTTCATTTCTTGCACCGCGATGACGTACGATTGCGACCGTGACGAAGCGGCTGAGCGAGGTGGCCCGGAAGGCAGGCGTCAGCGAGGCCACCGTGAGCCGGGTGCTCAACGGCCGCGGTGGCGTCTCCGAGGCGACCCGCACCGCGGTGCTCACCGCGCTGGACGTGCTCGGCTACGAGCGGCCGACCAAACTGCGCGGCGAGCGCGCCCGGCTGGTCGGCCTGGTGCTGCCCGAGTTGCAGAACCCGATCTTCCCGGCGCTCGCCGAGGTGGTCACCGGATCCCTGGCCCAGCGCGGCTTCACCCCGGCGCTCTGCGCCCGGACCATCGGCGGCGTCTCCGAGTCCGACTACGTGGAGATGCTCCTCGACCACCAGGTCAGCGGGGTCATCTTCGCCGGCGGGTCGTACGCGCTGGCCGACGCGTCGCACGAGCACTACCGGCGGCTGACCGACCGGGGGCTGCCGGTGGTGCTGGTCAACGCGGGCGTGGGCGAGCTCGGCTTTCCCCGGGTGTCCACCGACGACGCGGTGGCGGTGGAGCAGGCGTACGGGCACCTGCGCTCGCTCGGGCACGAGCGGATCGGCATGGTGCTCGGCCCGGAGGGGCACGTGCCGTCCCGGCGCAAGCTGGACGCGATGGTTCAGGTGGCGAACTGGACCGACGCCACGGGTTTCGTCGAGCGCTCCAGCTTCTCCATGGAAGGGGCGCGGGTCGCCGCGACCAAGCTCGTCGAGCGCGGCGTGACCGGCATCGTCTGCGCCAGCGACGTGCTGGCCCTGGGCACCATCCGGGCCGCCCGACGGCTGGGGCGCGCGGTGCCGACCGACGTGTCGGTGGTGGGCTTCGACGACTCCGCGTTCATGACCTGCACCGACCCGCCCTTGACCACCGTGCGGCAGCCGATCGAGACGATGGGGCAGGCCGCGGTCGACCTGCTGGTCACCCAGATCGAGGGGGCCGGCGTGCTGCACGACGAGTTGCTGTTCGAGCCCGAGCTCGTGGTACGCGCCTCCACCGCGCCCGCCCCCGGCCGCTGAGCCGGTCGGCCCGGCCATCGGTCGGCCGCCGGCCACGCTTCCCGCCGCCGACCACCGCGCCCCGGCAGTGACCGGCCCGGCGGCACGACCACCGCCCCGCCACCTGCACGGCGCTCCGGCCGTCGCCCGCCGCCCGCGGTCGACGGCCGTTCCGTCGTTGCCGGGCATCGGCCCATCCACCGCCGTGCGGCCCACCCCAGGGGCAGCTCCGGCGATCCCTGCTCCCGTCGGGCGATCGGCGCGAGGACGAGCACCAATGTGGGGCGAGGCGCCCCAATCCGGACAGCCTTCCGGGCGTTGTCGATATTTCTCGGCTATCAGTCGCTTCCTTGCAGCCATAGATCGATACCTTGCGGGGATCAGTCCGCCTCGCTACAGTGACTCCACTCACAGCAGGCCCCCGACGCCGCCAGCGGCCGTCAGGTCACGCGTCGGAGCCGGATCAGTAGCAGGGCATCGCCGCGGTGGCGGTCACCGCGGATCAGCGCACGTCCTTGGAGACACCCGTTCCCGAGAGGATGGACAGATGTCCGTACCGCAGTACCGGAAGGCTGCGGCGTTGGCGCTCGTGGCCGGCCTGGGGCTCAGCCTTGCGGCTTGCTCCACGAAGAGCGACGACGCGACGAACGATGCGAGCGGCAAGGTCACCATCACGGTCGACTGCCAGCCGGTCGGCTCCCAGAAAGAGCTGCTGAAGAACTGGAACGACGATGTCGTCGCGTTCCAGCAACAGAACCCGGACATCGTCATCAAGAGCGTCAGCGTCGGCGAGCAGTGCAACAACCCGCCGGACTTCACCGCCCGCCTGGCCGGCGGCACCGTGACCGACGTGTTCTACGGGTACATGACCGATCTCCAGCAGGTGCTCGACTCCGGTCAGGCGATGGACGTCACGGCGTACGCCAACAAGGAGACGATCCCGACCTGGGACAGCATCGACCCGGCGCTCAAGGAGGTCTTCAGCGACGGCGGCAAGCTCTACGGCGTCCCGGTGAAGAACTACTCGATGGGCCTGGTCTACAACAAGGTCCTGTTCCAGCAGGCGGGGCTCGACGTGAACAACCCGCCCAGGACGTGGCCCGAGGTCCGGGCCGCCGCCAAGAAGATCTCCGCGCTCGGCAACGGCATCGCCGGTTATTCCGAGTACAGCGCCGGCAACACCGGCGGCTGGCACTTCACCTCCCTGCTCTACTCCCAGGGCGGGCAGGTGCTGACCGCCGACGGCAGGAAGGCCGACTTCAACAACGCCATGGGCAGGCAGGTCCTGCAGAACCTCAAGGACATGCGCTACGGCGACAACAGCATGGGCAGCCGCCAACTGCTGCAGTGGGGCGACCTGCTGACCAACGCCGCCGCGGGCAGGGTGGGCATGTTCATCGGCGCGCCGGACGCCACCCAGGCGATCGTCAGCCAGTTCCAGGGCAAGTTCCAGGACTGGGCGATGGGCCCGCTGCCCGGTCAGGACGGCCCGGCGAAGGCGACGCTCGGCGGTGGCGAGGGCTACTTCTTCAAGAAGGGCCTCTCCCCCGAGCAGGTCAAGGCCGGTCTGAAGTGGATCGCGTACCAGAAGCTGACGCCGGGCAAGGGCCAGTTCGACTACGTCCGGGCCAAGCCACAGAACTACCCGGTCGGCCTGCCCCAGCCGCTGCTCTTCGCGGGCGGCAGCGAGGCACAGAAGCAGGAGTTCGAGCTGCGCAGGGCGAACGCGAACGTCGACACCGCCAACTTCGCGATCTTCGAGGCGAACCCGGTGCCGATCAAGGGCGAACCGCGCCACGCACAGGCGATCTACGCGGTGCTCGACGCGGCGATGTCCGGGGTGCTGACGAACCCGAACGCGAACATCGACGCGCTGCTCAAGACGGCCGAGGACAAGGTCAACAAGCTCCTCGCCGCGGAGAGCTGATCCGGCGGGTGGGGGCCGCGCCGGCGCCCACCCCAGCCGCGCCGCACCGACCGGCCACCGACCTCGCAGGAGTTGCCTTGGCGATCACCACCCTCCCGGGGAGCACCAGGAAGACCCGTCGCCCGCCGTCCCCGACAGGGCCGCGGCGCACGAGCCTCGGCCGCAAGGTCCGGGACAACCTGACCGGGCACGCGTTCCTGATCGGCGCGGTGCTCTGCTTCGTCGTCTTCTCCTGGTACCCGATGGTCCGCGGCATCGTCATGAGCTTCCAGCGCACCCGGCGGGGCGAGACCGTCTGGGTGGGTTGGGACAACTACGCCCGCATCATCGACGACCCCAGCTTCTGGACCGCCTGGCGGAACACGTTCACCTTCACGCTCCTCGCGCTCGTCCTCGGCTACGCGGTGCCGTTCTTCGTGGCGCTCCTGCTCAACGAGTTCCGTCACGCCAAGGGGTACCTGCGGATCCTGGTCTACCTGCCGGTGATGCTGCCGCCGGCGTCGGCGCTCTTCCTCTTCAAGTTCTACGCGTACGACCCCAGCGAGGCGGGACTGTTCAACGCGATCCTCAAGGCGCTGCACCTGCCGACGTCGCAGTGGATGCAGTCTCCCGGGATGACGATGCCGGCGATGGTGATCGCGTCGACCTGGATGAACATGGGCAGCGCAGTGCTGATCTACCTGGCGGCGTTGCAGAACATCCCCGGCGAACTCTACGAGGCGGCCGAACTCGACGGTGCCGGGATCTGGCGGCGGATCCGGCACGTGACCATCCCGCAGACCCGGCTGATCCTCGCGCTCCTGGCGATGCTGCAGATCGTGGCCACCATGCAGCTCTTCGTCGAGCCGCTGATCCTCGCCAACGGCGCGGGCGCGGAGGATTCCGCCACGTCGGTCGCGTACCTCATCTACCAGCACGGGTTCTTCCAGAACGACCTCAACGGCGCCGCGGCGCTCGGCGTGATCATGCTCGTGGTGCTGGCCGGCTTCTCCGCCGCCTACGTGCGGCTGACCGCGAAACAGGACTAGGACGGAGGAGGAATGGCACAGGACTCCGCGACCCGGACACTCGTCTCCCATGCCCAGCTCAGGCGGGGCCGCGGCAGGCTGGTCTACTGGACACTGCTCGCCGTCGTCGTCACGGTATTCACACTCGTCTTCCTCGGGCCGCTCTACTGGATGGTCACCGGCGCGCTCAAGTCCGGCCAGGAGATCGCGCAGACCCCGCCGACGCTGTTCCCTCGGCACCCCCAGTGGCAGAACTACGCCGACGCCTGGAACAACCTCGACCTCGCCAAGCTGCTGTTCAACACGTTCTACTACGCGGCCGGCGCGGTGGTGTTCCAACTCGTCCTCGACACCGCCGCGGCGTACTCCCTGTCGAAGCTTCGACCGATCTTCGGCAACGTGATCCTCGGCCTGATGCTGGCGACGCTGATGATCCCCGCGATGGTCCTCATCGTCCCGCAGTACGTGACCGTGATCGACCTGCCGATCCTGCACGTCAACCTGCTCGACTCGCCCTTCGCGATCTGGTTGCCCCTGGTCGCGAACGCGTTCAACATCTTCCTGCTGAAACGGTTCTTCGACTCCATCCCGGAGGACCTGATGGCGGCCGCCCTGGTGGACGGGGCGACACCGCTGCGCACGCTCTGGTCGATCATCCTGCCGATGTCGCGGCCCATCCTCGGCGTGGTCGCCATCTTCGCCGTGACCGCGGTCTGGAAGGACTTCCTCTGGCCGAAGCTGGTCATGCCGTCGCCCGAGACCCGGACGGTCAGCGTCGGCATCTACGCCTTCTCGGGCGGCACGCCCATGAACGTGGTGATCGCCGCGTCGGTCATCGCCGCGATCCCGACCGTCATCGTCTTCCTGATCTTCCAGCGCAACATCATGTCCGGCCTGACCACGGGCAGCCTCAAGGGATAGCCCCGACGACGCGGACGCCGAGCGGCGCCGCCGGCCGACGGGCTCGACGAAGGCCCGACCGCACCGGCACACACCACCAGCGCAACCGCCGCGGCGAACGACGACCGTTCGCCCGACACACATCCAGGTCCGGCGATCCGCCGACGTACCGACGCAGAAAGCAGGTGCCCGTGTCCACAGGAGACGACCCACGGTGGTGGCGCAGCGCGGTGATCTACCAGATCTACCCGCGCAGCTTCGCCGACGGCAACGGCGACGGCATCGGCGACATCGCGGGCATCCGGGAGCGCCTGGCGCACCTGTCCGACCTGGGGGTCGACGCGCTCTGGCTCAGCCCCTGGTACCCGTCGCCGATGGCCGACGCCGGCTACGACGTCGCCGACCACCGGGACATCGACCCGGTCTTCGGCACCCTCGCCGAGGCCGAGGAGTTGATCGCCCAGGCCCACCGGTCGGGGCTGCGGATCATCGTCGACCTGGTGCCGAACCACTGCTCGGACGCCCACCCGTGGTTCCAGGCGGCGCTGGCCGGCGGCCCGGACGCCCCGGAGCGGGAGCTGTTCTGGTTCCGCCCCGGGCGCGGCCCGGACGGGGCGGAGAAGCCCACCGACTGGGTGTCGCCGTTCGGGGGCGACACCTGGACCCGGACCACCAACCCGGACGGCACGCCGGGCGACTGGTACCTGCACCTGTTCGCCCCGCAGCAACCCGACTTCAACTGGGACCACCCGCGGGTGCGCGCCGAGTTCGAGGACATCCTGCGGTTCTGGCTGGACCGGAGCGTCGACGGCATCCGGATCGACTCCGCCGCCATGCTCGCCAAGGACCCGGCGCTGCCGGAGGCCACCCCGGACGGCCCGAGCCCGTTCGTCGACGTCGACGCGGTGCACGAGATCTACCGCAGCTGGCGGCGGATCGTCGAGCAGTACCCGGGCGGTCGCGCCCTGATCGGCGAGGTGTGGCTGCCCGACCACCAGCGGTTCGCCAACTACCTGCGCCCGGACGAGCTGCACGCCGCGTTCAACTTCGACTTCCTCGGCTGCGCCTGGGAGGCGTCCGCGCTGCGCGCCTGCGTCGACGCGACGCTGGCCGCGCACGCACCCGTCGACGCCCCCGCCACCTGGGTGCTCTCCAACCACGACGTCACCCGGCACGTCACCCGCTACGGCCGGGCGGACACCACGTTCAGCTTCGCCGCCAAACGCGAGGGCGTCCCCAGCGACCTGGAGCTGGGCACCCGACGGGCCCGGGCGGCGGCGCTGCTCTCCCTCTCGTTGCCCGGTGCCGCCTACGTGTACCAGGGCGAGGAGCTGGGCCTGTGGGAGGTCGAGGACATTCCGCCCGAGCTGCGGCAGGACCCGATGTTCGTCCGCTCCGGCGGGGTCGATCCGGGCCGCGACGGGTGCCGCGTGCCGCTGCCCTGGTCGGGCGACGCGCCGCCGTTCGGCTTCAGCCCGGACGACGCGACGGCCCCGCCGTGGCTGCCCCAGCCGGCCGACTGGAAGGACCGCACCGCCCGTACCCAGACCGGCGACGACCACTCGATGCTGGAGCTGTACCGGGCCGCCCTCGCCATCCGCCGGCGCCACCCGGCGCTGGGCGACGGCGCGATGACCTGGCTGCCGGCCCCGGACGGGGTGCTCGCCTTCCACCGCCCACCCGGCTTCACCTGCCTGGTCAACCTCTCCGCCACGGCGGTGCCGCTGCCGCCACACGCCGAGCGGCTGCTGGCCAGCGGGCCGCTGGACGACGAGCGGCTGCCACCGGACACCGCCGTCTGGCTGCGTACCACCGAACCGACGCCGACGCCCGACGCCACCGCGACCGGCGCTGAGCCCGCCCCGGCCTGACCCACCACCGCGGTGCCGGCGGCCCGTCCCGGCCGCCGGCACCCCCACCGACGAGGAGGTTCGCGCACCGCACGCCGCACACGGGGGACCTGACCACCTGAGGAAAGGCAGAGGTCGCTCATGGCCGACCACACCACCCCACGTCACCCGAGCAGAACCCGGATCCGCACGGGGCTGGCCGCCCTCGCCGGCACCGCCCTCGCCGCGGCCTCGATCTCCGTCGTCACGCTCACCGGCACCGCCGCCCCGGCCCACGCGGCAGGGCTGTCCCCGTTCGACATCCCCGGCCGGGGCGCCACCGTCCCCTTCGTCGAGCACGAGGCCGAGGAGGTCGCGCACACCGGCACGAAGATCGGCCCGGACCGGCGGTACGGCACGCTGCCGTCGGAGGCCTCCGGCCGGGAGGCGGTCACCCTCGACGCGGTCGGCGAGTACGTCGAGTTCACCCTCACCGCGCCGGCCAACGCGGTCACCTTCCGGTACAGCCTGCCGGACAACGCCGCCGGCACCGGCCGGGACGCCACCATCGACCTGCGGGCCGACGGCACCCTGGTCAAGGCCGTGCCCGTCACCTCCCGGTACGGCTGGTACTACGGCGGCTACCCGTTCAACAACAACCCGGGCGACACCAACCCGCACCACTTCTACGACGAGACCCGGACCATGTTCGGGACCACCCACCCGGCCGGCACCAAGATCCGGCTCCAGGTCTCCTCGACCGCCCAGTCGCCGACCTTCACCATCGACCTGGCCGACTTCGAGCTGGTCGGCGACCCGATCACCAAGCCCGCCGGCGTCCTCGACGTGGTCACCGACTTCGGCGCCGACCCGACCGGGGCCACCGACTCCACCGCGAAGTTCCAGGCCGCCGTGGACGCCGGGAAGGCGCAGGGGCGCGCGGTGTGGATCTCGCGCGGCACCTTCACCCTCTGGGACCACGTGGTGGTCGACGGGGTGACCCTGCGCGGGGCCGGGCCGTGGTACTCGGTGCTCGGCGGCCGGCACCCCACCGACCGCAAGCGCGCCGCCGGCATCTACGGCAAGTACGTCCCCGGCGGCGGCTACGGCGGCGGGATCCGGCCGCACGAGGCCGGCGGCCCGAGCCGCAACGTGACCCTGCGCGACTTCGCCATCATCGGCGACATCCGGGAGCGGGTGGACGAGGACCAGGTCAACGCCATCGGCGGGGCGATGTCGAACTCCGTGGTCGACAACGTCTGGATGCAGCACACCAAGGTCGGGGCCTGGATGGACGGCCCGATGGACAACTTCACCATCCGCAACAGCCGGATCCTCGACCAGACCGCCGACGGGGTGAACTTCCACTGGGGCGTCACCAACTCCACGGTGACCAACACCTTCGTCCGCAACACCGGCGACGACGCGCTCGCCATGTGGGCGCAGAGCGTGCCGAACGTCAACAACTCCTTCACGTTCAACACGATCGGCGTGACGATCCTCGCCAACCACCTGGTCACCTACGGCGGCCGCGACATCAGGATCACCGACAACGTCACCGCCGACTCGGTCACCAACGGCGGCGGCATCCACGTGGCCAACCGCTACCCGGGGGTGACCGGCCCGACCGCCGTCTCCGGGACGATCACCGTCGCCCGGAACACCCTGATCCGCAACGGCAACTCCGACTACAACTGGCGCTTCGGCGTCGGCGCGATCTGGTTCTCCGCGCTCAACGAGCCCATCCAGGGCGCGTCGATCACCGTCACCGACACCGACATCCTGGACAGCTCGTACGCGGCGCTGCACTGGATCGAGGGCGCCACCAGCGGGATCAGCTTCAGCAACGTACGCATCGACGGCGCCGGCACGTACGCCCTCCAGGTGCAGGCGCCCAGCCAGGTGTCCTTCACGAACGTGCGGGCCACCGGAATCGCCCAGGCCAACCCGATCCACAACTGCGTCGGCAGCGGCTTCCAGATCACCCAGGGCGCCGGCAACTCCGGCTGGTACACGGCCACCCCGTACTGCGGGCCGTGGCCCGAGCCGCAGTGGGGCGGCGGCCCGACCAGCCCGCCCCCGACCACGCCACCGCCCACCACCCCGCCACCCACGGGCGGGAACCTCGCGCGGGGCAGGCCGGTGACCGCGTCCAGCTCGACCCAGAACTACGTCGCGGCGAACGCGGTGGACGGCAACGCCGCCAGCTACTGGGAGAGCGCCAACAACGCCTTCCCGCAGACGCTCACCGTCGACCTCGGCGCGGCGCGCGCCGTCGACCGGGTGGTGCTGAAGCTGCCCGCCGGCTGGGAGCGGCGCACCCAGACGCTGTCGGTGCTCGGCTCGACCGACGGCTCGTCGTGGGCCACGCTCGCCGCGCCGGCCGGCCGCACCTTCGACCCGGCCAGCGGCAACACCGTGACGATCGGCGTACCGGCCGGCGACCGCCGGTTCGTCCGG